>NZ_JBEFLV010000013.1:0-142841 GCF_040149365.1 Kluyvera huaxiensis | reverse complement strand
ATCGGCGAAGGTGAGTTGATGGCTCATGATGTCCCTCTGGGATGCGCTCCGGATGAATATGATGATCTCATATCAGGAACTTGTTCGCACCTTCCTTAGGTAAATTTTCCAGCAAAACCTTACGATCCAGTAGAATCTTGCAGTTTGCAATATTCCTTTGCTCCAGTTTCATCTTGGGTATTGTTTGTTCATATTGCTCTTTTTGTCGCTGAGCAATAACCATATACTTTTCAATAATTTCGTTAAGTAATGCCTGGTTATCTGTCATCATAGTTCCCGTGTTCTGCTTCAGTGTCATAAGTTATAAATAGCAATTGAGTAAAAATCAGATCTGCTAATCGCTATTGTTTATTCCGCTTGTTCAAGTGACTCTGCCACGCGACGAAAAATATAAAAGTCAGAAAATGATGTGTTATTTTGATCTTTAACATTAAAGGGATATTGGTTAGGGATAAGATCGTGGAAGTCCCATTTGTCAGCCATGTTACCCATGACCCAATCGGTAAATCTTCGGTGACGAACATGCTTAACATGTGCACCAAGTAACTGGTTCAACTGCTCGTCATTAGAGCTATAAATAATAACGAAGCGTTTTGCAGCGTCAAACAATGTTTTCATATACTTATCAAAAACACTGTCTTCAATAAGATGATAAAGCACATCGAGCGACAGCGTTAGCTCAGCCTGCTGCCCTTCCCATTTATTGACAGGGTAAAAATCTTTTGTCTGATCGCTATCAAACCTTTTTTTACACCGTTGTAGAGCATGTTCAGAAACGTCAAACCCGGTATATCGCGGATATTGTGCGAGCGACAGTTGATTACCATCCCCGCAACCAAACTCCATTACCGATTGGATATTGTTATCAGCAACAAATTGATTAATGGATTTTGCTTTAAAATCAGCCAGACAGCCATATGAACCCGCACCGGAGTTTCCCTGTAAACGATAACGATCGTCCCAATATTGTTCTGAGTTTTTAAAGACTAATGGGTTGTTTATCATTACTTATTCCAATGATTTAAAAATGGATATGGCGAAAAGATTCTGCGATTTGAACGCCATGTAATATTCCGTGTTTTAGCTCAGCGGTCAGAGTAGGGCTGAGAGGAGCATTCGGCTGTAGTACAAAAGCACGGTGATAGATATCGGGCGATCTTTTATCCAGGTAGCGTTTAAGATGTTGCGAGTCCAGAGAGTCCGCAATCAAAACAGGAATACTGGAAAGAGGCAGCTCTGTATTTGCCACCACGACTATATTGAATTTATTGTCATCCTGGATACCCAATACTTGAATTTGCTCAAGAAGAACATCAAGTGAGGTATTTATTGCATCCAAAACAATCGTCAAATTATCGATACCTGTATTAGCATAAAGCATCTTGCGGCGGTCATGAATGAAGGCATCTATTTCTTTTCGGGTTTTCCCTGGGAATAACTTATCAAGGCGGTAGCGCTTCAGAATATTTTCAAAGATACGATATTCATACACTGTGTTTGTCGGTTTACCCATGCCGGTGAGATTATCGTCGTGCAAACGATAAGAGATATTGCAATGCGGCGTAAACACTACGCTGGCATTGCCCACTGCACGAGACCAAAATTCATAGTCGTGGGCACGTAAATAGGTAACGTCATAGCCACCAACTTCACCATAAAGTGAACGGCGGACACAGCTACCAGGGTTAGCAATAAAGTTACCATTCGGTAATTGTGATAACCAGTTTGCCGGTGGATGATTGTAAATTGAATAATATTGTTTATCGCCGCCAAGCAATTCCATCCCGCAAGAAATCACATCCGTTGTCGGGAAACGTTGCAAAATATCACGGTAGTGAGAAAGCGTATTCTCATGCAGAATATCATCGCTGTCCAACCATACCAGGTACTCACCATTGGCCTCTGTAATACAACGATTACGCGTATCTGGAGCATTGGTATGCTGTTTAGCAACGATACGTAATCTGGCATCTTTGATGTTCGCCAGTAATTCCAGGCTGGTATCTGACGAACCATCATCAACAACGATGACTTCAAAATGATGGTCGCGTTGGTTAAGCGCTGAACTCACCGCCGAAAGAATGTATTGCTCTCTGTTGTAGCAGGGGATCACAATAGAAAATAACGGCGTCGGCGCTGTGCTCGGTTGCCATATCTTAAGATATTCTTCAGGCAATTCATGCTGGCGCAACAGTGCTTGGGCCTCCTGCATATAGACTTCTGGCGTCGGGTTGCCGTTGTTTATATGGGTAATCGCTTCACTAATAGAGGTGAACAAATATTGCTCAGGCAAATACTCACTTAAACCGCCGGGAGCATGGAAGGCGACTGGTTTTAACCCAGCGAGCATGGCCTCAAATATCCCCATACCCTGAGATTCGTGATAGCTTGTCGATAATAAAAATGTCTTATCCGAATACCACTTCGCCATTTCTGATGAGGCAATATTCCCGGAAATGACCACGTTACGACTTAAACCATAGATATCGACAAGCTGACAAAAACTATCGTGCAGACACTGATCTTCAATTCGCCCAGCAATAAATAACTTATAGCGTGAATCCTTTTTTACCAGCTCTTGTAAAATAGGTAAGAGCATCACCAGATTCTTTTGTGGAGCAAAACGGGCTACACAGGCAATATAAAAAGGATTCCGTTTTTTGGATATCCGCGAAACCGGCTGATGATCGGTCAGATTGGCGAGTACCGTCACTTTAAGGTGCGGGGGAAGTTTAGATCCCAACAGCGACATAAAGCGTTTCTTCATCGCCTGACTGACTAAAACGACTTCATCAACGTTGGCCCAGTTTGTCTGCTGTATCGTATTGCCATATAGTTCATACCGATGGATTCGGCACACGATTCGACAATATTTAGGGAGTTTACTGGCCGCAACGATTGCCGTATCGCCCCATTCAAACCATGCGACATCACAATGGCGTAGCGCATTAATCAACGCATCCTGGGTGAGGTTGGCACTTGGAAGTTCAGTGACGACATGCCCATTTTCGCGCATCAGTTGCATCACTGGCTGCATAAAATGGAAGTTATCATTGGTAGCATTAACCACAATGCGCTGTTTATCTGCATCTAATACAACAAAATAATGAGTGCAGGGCTGGTCTGTTTGCCCGATACAAACATAGCCCTTTTGATTCAAATATCTTGAAAGTATGGAAAACCTGTCTGGGTTTGCGCCTTCAAGCGTCAATGGCGCCCGAACTTCCGCATTCTCATCAATAATAGCGAGTATAGATTCCATCGGCATATTCGCCGTAATAACGCGTTGTAAACTCATGAACCTGGCCAGATTTTAATTTTATAATAGATGTAGAACGTTCCGCAGAAGTTAATCTGCGACGGCGCGTCTGTGCATTCTGCAAAAATAGTGCAGGGCTAAATCAGAGAGACTTTTTTTCCCGTGCCATGCTCCACAGGAAATTAAATAAAAGCCCAGAAATTTTCATTTAGCCTGACCTTGTTTTCATGGGGGAATCACAGCCCTGGCGTGTGCTCGTCAACTCATCTTCTTTAAGGCAATAAGCTGCATATCGACGCAGGGCTGGGCCTCTTACAGCAACGACAACCCGCTCAGCAGGCTGTAGTCAGACGTATTCTCCACCTGCGCCGCAAACGGATTTTGCTGCTGCCAGCCACGCAGCGCGCTCACCAGCAGAGCCACGTCATCCTGGGTTAACTCGCCTTGCTCGGCACGAATCGCACAGAGCATTTTGATCTGGAAGAACTGACGCGCCAGACCCAGCAGCGCTTCGCCGTAGTTGGTGCTGTTCACACCTGGGAAAATGTCGCTGTAGAGCTGATAAATCAGAATGTTGCGCAGCGTATGCGGCTGTTCATTAAACAACGTAATCCCGGACCATACCGACTCGAGCGTCTGCAAACGTTCCGCGAGGCGGGTTGCTGGCATGATAGACAGTTCGCTTAATTTCAGCGCCATGCCCATTTTTTCCACCATCGGCAGATTCAGAGCCAGACGCATTGCGCCCATCTCTTTTAATGCCGCAACACGGTTTTCAACGATCGGCGGCAGCATGGCAAACTGCTGTTCCAGCACGCCTTGCTCTGCGAGCTCAGCTAACTGCTCTGTCATGGTAGTCAGCAGCGCCGGGGCTGTTTCCCCGTTATCTCGATGCTGCTGTGCTTTACTCAACAGCACGCCAATACCGTACAGGCTCACTTCCAGCGGCAGCGCCGGGTGGACGGCTAAGTTGATGCATTGCTGGTTCAGCACTTCACTCCATGCCGGCAGCAGTTCTTCGCTCTGCGGCGCGGCCTGCTCGATATGCAGAATGAACGCCCCAGGGTTGAACAGCATCTCTTTGGCCGCGCTTTCACAGCCGATATCCAGGCTCTCGCGCTGCTGATTTTTCAGCTTCACGCTAATGTGCGGCCACGTCGGTTCGGCGCTCTGGCATGCAGGGCAAGCGCAAGGCGTTTCCCGCGCATCAAAGCGAGAAACAAATTCAGGTTGGTAATGTTCAATCAGTTCCATGTTTAGTCTCTTGAGCAGGCTCGGGTTCGCGGTGTTTACGGAAGAACCAGTGCGTGCAGTCGATAAGCTCACCGCTAGTCGGGTGAGGATAGTGCTGTAAGAAGGCGAAGCTCGGGCTAAAGCCCAGCCACAGCGCCGCGCTTTGGCGCATCAGCGCTGTCCAGCAGCGGTCAAGGCTGACATCCTGTTCACTGGCCTGCCGGTAGGCATCCAGCAGCACGTCGTAATAGCTGGCGTTCACCGCATAGGCACACGCACAGCCGGCGTTATAAATACGCGCTACGCCTTGTAGGGCCTGAGTTGGCGTAAAGTTTTCGTAGCGCCCACCTAGCAGCAACATCTGCCAGCCAACCTGATCCAGACCGTTGAGCAGTTTGTTGATGTTGTTGACCACGTTCTCTTTTTTGACGAAGCTCAGCGTTGAATCGAGCAGCAGCACGTTCTTCCAGCCCTGCTCTTTGGCCTGTTCCACCACCAGAGAATGCGTGCGCAATTCCGCCGCTTGAGCGGAGTCGGCCTGAGCGATGGCCACCGGCCAGATTTGCCCGGCTTCCACACCTAGCGCCAGCAGCGCTTCGCACCGCTCGGGCAGCGAGTCTTCTAGCCGGGGGTCATAAATGACGGCGATTTTTTCAAATACTGACCAATTCACCTGCACACTGAGCGGCGCATGGCTCAAGCGGCGGTAGTGCGCCAGCAGGTTGGCGTCACTGACGAAATCTTCCAGCGTCAAATCAACCGCCGTGGAGCTGTCGAGAATAAAGTCTTTGTCGTAAGTGTTGCTGCTGTGCGAAATGCACAAAATGGTCTGCTTCGGGTCAATCTGCTGTACCGGCGTGGTAAATTCCTTGAGGAAGCCCACCTCCTCCGCCTTGGCTGCACTATCTTCATAACGATGCTTTTTCAGCAGGTTGCGGTGATAGCCAAAAGTCCCGTTAAGCGCATGGCGCTCACCAAACGGGTGGGTCAGGTAGATTTTATCCAGATGGCTGTACCAGATATAAATCTGGTCGCTGCCGGAAAACAGGGCGTTGTTCACCTGCATCTCAGCCACCTGATGGGAAATTTTATTCGGCGCGTAATAGTCATCATCGTCAAAGCAGATGATGTATTCCCCGGTCGCCAGCTCGTTGAGCATGTTGCGTTTTTGCCCCAGCACCAGCCGCTCTGGGCTATGGATGTAGCGCACATTCGGCTGCGATGGGTCGCTCATCATGGCGATAAGGTCGGCGTTACTGGCCGGCGAGTCGTCAAGAATGATCAGCTCGCGCTTATCCGCCGGGTAGTCCTGGTACTGCCAGATATAGAGCAGATAAGGCAGAAACTCGCGGCGGTTGTAGGTCGGGCAAACCACGCTGACAAACGGAGTCGGTAATGGCTGTGCGCGCTTCTGGCGTTGCAGAAGGGCTGACATCAGCGAAGGTGGCGCTTTCTTTTTGGTCGTCTTCATAACATCTATCGTTGGCGTGCGCTGGCCAGCTGTTGACGCAGCCAGCACTGGGCAGAAACAGAATCAGTCATTTTTTGCTCCCGACGGTTCATCTCCATCCGTCGGTCGCTGCGTTTGGCGTCCAGCACCAGTTCGAGGCTTTTCTCACGCTTGGCTTCCGCCAACAGGTTGCCCTGGATCTTCTTCTCTTCCAGGCTTGCCAGCGCCTGCTCTTGCTTCTGCCAGTTGATAACGCGTTGAATATTTTGCTTATATTTTGACTGATTGATCATCAGTACCGCGTTGTCAGCCGTTTGCGCCGCCAGGCCAGATGCCAGTGAAGTCAGCGCATCGATGTTCTTTTCAAAGCGCTGGCAGACCTGCTTTTGCGAGGCCAGCTTCAGGCTAAGATCGTCCACTGCGCGAGTGCGCATCAGGTGAAGCTGTTCGAGTGTTGAAATAAGTTTGCTCATGGTGCATTACCCTGCTTGCGCTAGCGTCCGCAGATCATTAATGGTTGAATCAATCAACGCCGCGTCCTGAACTTCCTGTTGTAAGAACTGAGTGATTGCCGGAGAAAGGCGCACGGCTTTATCGGCCAACGGATCGGCTCCGGCGACATATCCCCCCAACGGAATCAGCGGTTTAATACTTTGGTATTCGGCGTACAGCTGCTTTAAGGTTCGCGCAGCAAGCTGATGCTCGCGGGCCGTCACCTGGCTCATACAGCGGCTGATCGACTGGCCGATATCAATCGCCGGATAGTGTCCGGCTTCCGCCAGATGGCGCGACAACACGATATGACCGTCGAGTACCGCACGCGCGCAGTCAACAATCGGGTCCTGCTGATCGTCACCTTCCGCCAGTACGGTATAAATCGCCGTCATCGAGCCTTTGCTTTCGCTATTACCCGCACTTTCGACCAGTCGCGGGATCATGCTAAACGCCGAGGGCGGATAGCCTTTGGTCGCTGGCGGTTCGCCCAGCGAGAGCGCGATTTCACGCTGCGCCATGGCGTAGCGGGTCAGGGAGTCAACCAGCAGCAGGACATCTTTGCCTTTATCGCGGTAGTAGCTGGCGATGGTATGGCACAGTTCGGTAGCCTTAATACGCATCAGCGGCGACTCGTCCGCTGGGGCGGCAACAATCACCGATTTCGCCAGCCCCGCTTCCTGCAGCGAGTTTTCAATGAACTCTTTTACTTCGCGGCCACGTTCCCCGATCAGCCCCACCACCACCACTTCAGCCTGGGTATAACGGGTTATCATGCCTAACAGCACGCTTTTTCCGACGCCGCTGCCCGCCATCAACCCGACACGCTGGCCTTTGCCGATGGTCAGCAGGCCGTTAATCGCGCGGACGCCAACGTCCAGCGGCGCTTCAACCGGCTGACGTTTGAGGGGGTGCACCTGCGGTAATTGTTGCGGTAACAATGTGTCGCCGCCGAGCTTGCCTTTGTCGTCCAGCGGTTCGCCGAGGCCGTTGACCACGCGCCCCAGCCATTGATCGCCGATCATGACGCCTTCGCTTTTCCCGGCCGGGAAAACGCGGGCACCGGCAATCAGCCCGGACGGCTGTTTGAAGGGCATCAGGTAGGTGACTTCACGGTCAAAGCCCACCACCTGCGCTTCCATCATCTCTTGTTCGATACTTTCGACGTGGCATAGCTGGCCGATCGCCAGACGACAGCCCACGCACTCCAGCAAAATGCCGTTCACCCGCACCAGACGCCCGGCGACGCGCGCCAGGTCAATCTGTTCAATGGAGCGCAACGCCTGCTCGAAGTCGAGATTACTCATGCATATCTTCCGGCAGCAGGTTGTCTTTCAGTACCGCGACGCACTGGTCGAGGCGGTGCTGGCAGCCCACGTCCATCTCGGTGGTGTCGGTCACTACGCGGCATTCGCCCAGCTCCAGCGCCGGGTCTGCGGCCAGCCCCCATTCGCGGGCTTTTTCCGGCTCGGCTTCGCTGATGCGGCGGAACTCTTCGCTGTTCAGCAATACGCGGATCTGTTCCGGCGGCTGCGGCAGGCTGGTTAAGGCTTCCTCAACCAGCGCCAGCAGCTGCGTCGGGTGCAGCGACAGCTCGCAGCGAATCACCTGGCGGGTCACTTTCTCCACCAGTTGCAACAGCTCTTCACGGCGGCGTTGTTCATAGCTTTCGAGAAAGCGCTGCACATTAGCGGTGACGTGTTCAAACGGCTCGGCCGCTTCGAGGAATTGCTGACGCGCCTGATGTTTACCTTCGGCCAGCCCTTTACGCATCCCGTCGTCGAAACCGAGACGCGCACCTTCCTGGTAACCTTCTTCTTTGCCTTCTTCCATCCCCTGCGCGAAGCCCTGGTTTACGCCTTCGCTAAACCCTTCCTGCAGCTGCTGCTGGTACTCAGCCGGATCGGGTGCCGCCACCGCATCGTCTTCAACCGGCTCATGGGATGCCGACCAGCGTTTACGTAACGGAGGAAATTTATGCAGCCGCGGTTTAACGACGCCCTGGCGGCGGGAGGTCAGCGTCTCCAGCGGGATACTCCGTTTCTTAAACATGGTTTATTCCACCGTCTGCTCTGCAAATAGCTGCACCTGAATCTCGCCTTCATCTACCAGCTGGCGCAGCGTCTGCATGATCTCTTTACGCACCTGCTCGATACGGCTGACCGGCAGTGGCCCAAGGCGCGTAGTGGTGCTTTGCAGCAACGTGACCTGACGCTTTGGCATCACGTCGAAAATAGCCTGACGCAGTACCGGTTCGGTGCCTTTGAGCGCAATCGCCCATTCGTCGATTGGAATTTCGTCCATCAGACGCTGCAGCGTGATTGGCGTCTGGCGACTTAGGATAAAGAATTCGTACATTTCATCCTGCAGCTCATCGACCACGCCTTCGTCGCGTTCGCGCAGCTGATCCAGCAGCTCCTGCTGGTTGTTCGGAATACGGTTGACGATATTGGCGGCATGTTTAATGCCCACCACTTTGGAGCCGTGCTCGGAAAGCACCGCGATGCCACGGTCAATCAGACGGTCCAGCTCGTCAATCACGTCACGGTTGATGTCATCCAGACGCGCAACGCGGTAGATGATTTCATCCTGACGTTCGCGCGGCAGCACGCTCAGCACGGTGGCCGCGATATCCGGCGGCAGGAAGGCCAGGAATACCGCCTGTAGCTGCAAGTGTTCCTGATCAATCAGCGCCGCCAGCTGCGGGGTATCGACCCACTGCAGGCGCGCCATGCGATAGCGGATCTCATCGCCATAAATACCGTTGATCACGCTACGGGCAATTTCACCACCGAGCGCTTTTTCCAGAATGCTGCGCAGATAAGAGCGCGATGCCCCGTTGATGCCGCTCTGTTCGCTGTAGTCAGAGAAGAAGTTATTCATCGCCTGACGCGCCTGGTTCACTTTGACGTCATGTAAACGCGCCATGGTTTCACTCAGCAGCACGACCTCTTCACGGTTGAGCTTCTGCATCACCTGCGCGGCGGCCTGGTCCCCCACGCTCAGCAGCAAAATCGCCGCCTGCTCCAGGCGACTACGGCCGCCTGAATGATTAGTCCTGCTTGCGGTTGCTTCGGTCATTGCTGTTAATCCATTGTTTCAGAACTTCTGCTACGCGCTCAGTTTCGTTTTGGGCCAGAACCTGGAGGTACTCCACTTTGGTTTCCAGACCCGAACTCTGCGGTGGCAGCATGTCGTCATTAGTGTTGAAGCCGATATTCGGCAACGCAGACAGCGTTTCTTCCTTCTCGGTCGTCGCGTCAGTCAGCAGATCTTGTTCTAGCGGCTCGGCCTCATTAACAACGCGCTCACGACGGCCAAAGCGTTGAGCCAGCGGACGGACACCAAACAGCAGCGTCAGCAGGGCCAGTAGGCCAATACCGCCGTTTTGTCCCCAGTACTGCATATCCGGGTCTTTCCACCACTGCTGCGGCAGAACGCCATCATTCACCGGCACGGTGAAGGCCAGTACATCCAGAGTCAGCGCATCGCCACGCTGTGTATCAATCCCGGCGGCGCTTTCGACCAAACGGGTAATCGATGCCAGCTGCTCTGGCGTGATGTTTGCCAGCGCAGGCGCGGTCTGATTCAGCGCCACGGCCACGTTCAGCTTCTCCAGCTTGTAGCCCGGATGGCGGATATGACGGATGTCGCGGTCAAACGCATATTTACGCTGTGACTGGCTGCGGCTGGTGAGCGCACGAGGGTCGCTGGTCGCGTTGGCGGCAGCGGTATTGTTCGCCGCAGGAGTCCCAGCCGCTTGTGCTGCGGCCGCCTGTGGCTCCTGGTTCACTGGACGATTGCTCAGCGAACCCGGAATACCAAACGCCATTTCATTGGTGGTATTTTCCTGGCTCAGCTGTTCATCGCTGACCAGCGGATCTTTACCCAGGCGCTCCTGCGTCTCTTCCACGCGGCTTAAATCCACGGTCGGCGCTACGCTGATGCGATAGTTACCGGCGCCGACCAGAGAGGTCAGCAGGCTGGAGATATTCTTGTTGGTGTCTTCCCGGATGCGTTGCATCACGTCTTCACCCAGACGCTTGCCCGCCATGCTGCCATCTGGCCCGGCAACGCCGTCGGATAACAGATTGCCCGCCTGATCGACGACGCGAACGCTATTGGCGGTCATTCCCGGAACAGAACCGGAAACCAGCTGTACAATCGACGCCACCTGCTGCTCATCCAGCTGTTTGCCATAGCGCAGCTGCAGCACCACCGAGGCGCTGCTATTGGGTTTGTTGGTCAGGACAAAGGAACTGGACTCGCTCAACCCCAGGTGGACGCGCGCGCTTTCAACCGGGTCTAACGCCATGATGCTTTTCGCCAGCTCACCTTCCAGGCTGCGCTTATAGCGCACGTTCTGGATGAACTGGCTGCTGCCCAGCATCTCTTCTTTGTCCATCAGCTCGTAGCCGTCGGGCGTCGCCGCGGTGATGCCTTTCGCCGCCAGAGCCATACGCGCCTGCGACAATTTGTTTTCAGTCACCAGCACCTGCCCATTGTCTGGGTTGATGCGATAAGCGATATTTTCCGCCCCCAACACTTCAACAACCTGGGAAACCGGGATACTTTCCTGCGCGCCATACAGCGCGACATATCCCTGATTGCTTTTCCACAACGAGGCAACAATCGCCAGCGCCAATACTGCGCCGCCGACAATCGCCAGCAGTTTAGGGTTGATGATGCCAGCAGGCATAGACAGGGCCGGGAGACGATCTTTGATTTTGTTTAACACGGTACCGACCTTACAGCGAAATATTCATGACTTCGTCCAGCGCGCTGTTGAGCTTATTGCGCACCTGCATCATGGCCGAAAAAGCCACGCTGGCTTTCTGGCTCTCAATCATCGCGCCGGCTAAATCGTCACTCTGACCCATCTCAATCGCGGTCTGTTTTGCACCCGCGCTGTGCTGCAGCGCATCGACATTGTCGATAGCGTTATTCAACACGCGGGAGAAAGAGACCGAATCCGTTGCGCTAAAAGCGTTGTTCGCCGGTGCAATGGTTTGTGAAGCGTTAACCGAACCGGCAGAGGCCAATGAGGCCGTCTGCTGCATACGATTGAGCATCGCCTGTTGCGCGGTGTTCATACCTGCGGCAGCTATCTTGTCCATTAATTCTTCCTTCCTGGCCTCAGGAATAACATTCGATATCAATGCCTTCGTCGCGCATTGACGCAAGGCGGTAACGCAGTGCTCGCGGCGTAATGCCTAAGAATTCCGCCGTCTTGGATTTATTGCCTTTATGGCGTTTTAGCAGGTCGATGATGTACTGGTATTCCGCCAGACGACCGTGCAGTTTTACGTCACGAATAGCCAGGCTGCTTGGGTCCTGCTCACGATAGGCTGGCATTACGCCAACCACCGGACTTTCCGGCAGTGGAACGCGGGCAATCAGACCAAAGTCGGCGGCCTTAATTTCGTCGCCGTTTCCGAGGATCATGCCCCGCTGGATAACGTTCTCCAGCTCACGCACATTACCCGGCCAGTCATAGCCGAGCAGTGCGTTACGGGCATCATCGCTCAGGCGAACATCGCCCTTATGGAATGAGCGGTATTTGGCGATGAAACGCTGTACCAGTGGCAAAATATCTTGCTTACGCTCGCGCAGCGGTGTGATATGAATCGGCACCACAGAAATACGGTAGAACAGATCCTGACGAAAACGTCCTTCGGCAATTTCTTGCTGCAAGTCTTTATTAGTCGAAGCGATCAGTCGAATATCTAGAGGGATACGTTTATGGCTACCTAAACGCTCAACTTCCTGCTCTTGTAATACGCGTAATAATTTTGCCTGTAATGCTAAAGGCATATCGCCAATTTCATCTAATAACAGCGTACCGCCATTTGCCTGCTCAAATTTACCGGCCACACTGGCTACTGCACCGGTAAACGCGCCTTTCTCATAACCAAATAAAATCGCTTCCAGCATACTCTCTGGAATAGCCGCACAGTTCACCCCAACATATGGGGCGTCGCTACCACAGGCGTGCTCATGGATATATTTGGCCACGCACTCCTTTCCGGTTCCAGTTTCACCAGTAACCAATACTGAAACATTATATTTGGCAACGCGGCGGGCCAATGAGATCACGCCCACGCTGGCAGGGGAAACGGCAACAAAGCCATCGCCATTACGGTCTTCACGTTCAATGATAATGTTCATTTTGGAGTACCAGTAAAAAAGACTAAAAGAAAAATGCGCTACATCTTTATTAACTATAGAGACAAAAATGCACCTTCTACATGGAGGATTAAAGGCGTTTTTATAATGTTAATAAAAATTAAAGACTCTGATATTGTCACGGGAAATTTTGTTTCCCTGAAAATATGACGCCTAGTATACCCACCGGACAATAATTGTCTCATTTTTAATGGATATTAAAACATTAATCTTTGAATATCAGTAACTTACAGAAGTTATTAATCTACAAGCATGCGGAAAAATAATGGATTAATAACTCCCTACCACTTGCATTAAAATGGTCAGAAAGGTCTAATCCACAGTCTGAATAAAAGAGTGCTTGAGTTTTCTTTTACCGAAGATTCTTCGATGTTGGTGTAAAGCGTCACAACATTCCTAAAACTCAAATGTTTTCAGTAAAAAATTTTCGTGCGCGTTATCGTTACCGAAACGAACACGTTACTGTTCCACCGGCCATGACTATAGAACTGGAATAATTATGTACCCTGCTTCACATCGAATCAGAATCCACCAGCAGGATAACCTTCCGGAACTGGTGAAACTTGACGTCAGTAAACTCGGACGCCCATGGCACAAGTTGCCTAAGCTAATGAATGATAGCTTTGACATTCTGGATTCTCGCCTGGGAATTTACTTTTTGAAAAAGCTACGCGTTAACGCTGCGTTAGAATCGATGACTTTTGCCATCGATCAGCATTATAAAAATGCACAGATTTTCTCAACGCCTTACGGGAATATTGCTTTTGTTATCGACCGTATTTTATTACTGAATATTCTTCATGACTATTACGGCCTGAGCAAAGACAGTAACCATATTGAGCCCGACGATTCCCTACCGATCACCAAAACGGAAGAGCGTCTGAAAAGCAAATTAGGCCAGGAACTAACTTCTCTGGTTATTTGCAAAGAGACCTTTGGTGAAGAACTGGATATTAAGGTGGATTACTCCACGGTTATTAACCAGTGGGCATGGTGTATTACCTTCACGCTCGAAGGATATAGCCACGGCAGCTTTACCATTTTGCTCGATAACTACCATGTCGACCAAATGCTGGCCGCGTTGCGTACGCCGGATGCCAATGAACGCGCCACTGAGAAAAGCGTCACCTTAAGCCCAGGGCAAATCGAACGTCTGTTCGACAGCCTGCCACTGAAGCTGAATGGCCGCCTCGCCAGCCTGAATTTAACCGTCGCGCAGGTTGCCGATATAAAACCAGGGGACATTATCCCTATCGCGATTAACGAGCCTTTACCGGTATTTATCGGCAAAGAACAGATTTTCGAAGCGGCTATTGCCGAAGATCGCAGCAAGCTTTTCTTGTGCGATATCCATGACAAGACAACCGAGAAGCAATATGAGTGATTTGCAACATGAGCTGAGCCAGTCCCTGGATCTGGACGACCTGAACCTCAGCGATATGACACAGGATGAAACCGTTGAGGGCAACATTCGCCTCGATTTACAGCCAGAAACGCGCAATGCGCCGCTGACCGACGTACGCCGTATGGCGCTGTTTAGCCGCATTCCTGTCACGCTAACGCTGGAAGTCTCCTCGGTGAATATCTCACTGGCCGAGCTGATGGCAGTCAACAGCGACTCGGTTATCGAGCTGGATAAGATGGCGGGCGAGCCGCTGGATATCAAAGTCAACGGCATTGCGTTCGGTAAAGCAGAAGTTGTCGTCCTGAACGACAAATATGGCCTGCGTATTATCGAGTTCAACGCGAAAGAACTGGGTGAGTTAACGCGATGAACCGCTCGTTCTACCGCAGCGGGATCGCGCTGCTGCTATTCGTTGGCTTGCTATTCGCCCAGCCAGTACTGGCGGCGAACGGCGACATCACGCTCTTTAGCACCACGACCCACGGCGCGGGCCAGGATTACAATGTCAAAATTGAAATTCTGATCCTGATGACCCTGCTCGGCCTGTTGCCGATCATGGTACTGATGATGACCTGCTTTACCCGTTTTATCATCGTGCTGGCGATTCTGCGCCAGGCGCTGGGTCTGCAGCAAAGCCCGCCTAACAAAATCCTCACCGGGATTGCGCTGGCGCTGACGCTGCTGGTGATGCGTCCGGTGTGGATGACGGTGTATTCCGATGCCGTAGAGCCGTTCCAGAACGACCAGATTACCCTGAAGCAAGCGCTGGTGAACGCCGAAGCGCCGCTGAAAAAGTACATGCTGGCACAAACCAACAATAAAGCGATGGCGCAGATCATGACCATTGCCGGTATTGAAGGCGATGCTCGCGAGCAGGATCTGACTATCGTCACCCCGGCCTATTTGTTGAGTGAGCTGAAAACCGCCTTCCAGATTGGCTTTATGATTTACATCCCATTCCTGGTTATCGACCTGATTGTCGCCAGTATTTTGATGGCAATGGGGATGATGATGCTGTCGCCGCTGATTGTCTCGCTGCCGTTTAAGCTGATGCTGTTCGTGCTGTGCGATGGCTGGACGCTGATTGTCGGTACGCTCACCTCCAGCGTGCAAGGATTGTAGCGATGATGAATATGGACACCGCCGGCGACATCATGGCATCGGGTATTCACCTGGTGCTGCTGATCTCCGCCGTGGCGATTATCCCCAGCCTGCTAGTTGGCCTGTGCGTCAGTATTTTCCAGGCCACCACGCAGATTAACGAACAGACGCTGAGCTTCCTGCCGCGTCTGGTGGTCACGCTCGGGGTGCTTATCTTCGCCGGGAAATGGATGCTGACGCAGTTAGTGGACTTCACCGTCCATATTTTCCAACAGGCATCGGCGCTGGTCGGCTAAATCACCATGGAAATTGATATTCAGGCGCTGCTGACGCCACTGATGGCCGTGGTGCTGCCTTTCTTTCGCATCCTTGCCTTCTTACAGTTCGTGCCGGTTCTCGATAACCGCGTCTTTTCAAGACGCATTAAAATCGGCACCGCCATGGCGCTGGCTATCATCATCACGCCGATGCTGCCGAACAATGTGGTGCTCAATGAACTGATGTCCATGCGTACCATCTTGCTGATTGGCGAGCAGATCCTGTGGGGATTTCTTTTCGCCACCGCGCTACAGCTGGTGTTTGTTGCGCTGCAAACGGCGGGGAACATCCTGTCGATGAACATGGGGCTGGGGATGGCGATGATGAACGACCCGGTCAACGGCAGCTCGACCACGGTGATTTCGCAGATTATCTATGTCTTCTGCGCCCTGCTGTTTTTCATTATGGACGGGCACCTGCTGCTGATAACGATTTTGTTTAAGGGCTTCAGCTATTGGCCTATCGGCCAGGCCATTAACCAGCCGACGCTAATGCTGGTCGGTCAGGGGCTGGGCTGGATTATGTCTGCCGCCACGCTGATTGCGCTGCCCACCACCTTCGTGATGCTGATTGTGCAGGGCGGCTTCGGCCTGCTTAACCGCGTCTCGCCGACGCTGAACCTGTTTTCACTCGGTTTTCCTATCAGCATGCTGTTTGGCCTGCTGTGTATCTCGATGTTGGTCACCAACATTCCTGACCACTACATCAATCTGACCAACGAAATTCTGGCGAAACTCGACGCCATAAGGGTGCAGTAATGTCCTCTTCAAGCGGCGATAAAAGCGAAAAACCCACATCGGGGAAACTGCGCAAAGCGCGGGAAAAGGGGGATATCCCCCGCTCAAAAGATTTAACCATGGCGGTAGGCCTGGTGGCCTCGTTCTTTACGATGGCGACCTTTTTGCCCTACTACCGTGTATTGATCGGCGAGTCGTTCGCAGCCGTCGGTGAAATGGCAAAGGATCTGGATAACCCAAATATCCTGAATCAGTTTTTGATGCTCAATTTGTGGGTTCTGCTGCGCTTTATCGCCACGCTGACACCGATTCCGATTGCCTGCATCATCGCAAGCCTGGTGCCGGGCGGGTGGATTTTCACCCCCAATAAGCTCAAGCCAGACTTTAAAAAGCTCAGTCCGATCAGCGGCGTGAAGCGCATGTTTTCAGCCAGCCACTACACCGAAGTCGGCAAGATGATGCTGAAATGCGCCACCATCCTCGCCGTTATCTACACCATGGTGCACGACGAGATGGACAGCCTGTTGCACCTGCAACGACTGTATCTGAACCAGGCGATTAGCCACGGTTTCAGTATTTTTAAGCACGTTATCAGCTATTTTGTCGCCGTTATCGTCATTTTTGCCTTACTGGATGTGCCGTTAAGCAAGTTCATGTTCACCAAAAAAATGCGCATGACCAAACAGGAAGTGAAGGAAGAACATAAAAACAACGACGGGAACCCGCAGATTAAAGGCCGTATTCGCCAGCTACAGCGCCAGATGGCGATGGGGCAAATCTCGCGCACCGTCCCGGATGCTGACGTCATCATTACCAACCCGACCCACTATGCCGTGGCGCTGAAGTATGACCCGCTGAAGGCGGAAGCGCCGTATATCGTCGCCAAAGGAATGGATGACGTGGCGTTGTGGATCCGTGAAGTGGCCGCCAGCCATAAAATTGAAGTGGTGGAATTCCCGCCGCTGGCACGTGCGGTGTACTACACCACTCGCGTTAACCAACAAATTCCGGCGCAACTGTTTCGCGCCATCGCTCACGTACTGACCTACGTGATGCAGCTGAAATCCTGGCGTGAAGGCCGTACTGAACAAAAACCCCGCCTGAACAGGCATATAGACATTCCTCAAGAGGTATTAAAAGCCAATGGCGAACAGTAAGATGCACAATGCGCTCAGCATGCTCCGCAAGGGGAAAATTGCTGTGCCTATCCTGCTTCTCTGCGTGCTGGCAATGGTTATCCTACCGCTGTCGCCGCTGATGCTGGATATTCTGTTTACATTCAATATCGTGCTGGCAGTTATCGTACTGCTGGTTGCGGTCAATTTGCAGCGTCCATTGGACTTTGCCATCTTCCCAACGCTGCTGTTGATAACCACCCTCATGCGACTCACGCTGAACGTGGCGTCGACGCGCGTGGTGCTGTTAAAGGGCCATGAAGGGGAAGGCGCGGCCGGTAAGGTTATCGAAGCCTTCGGCCAGGTGGTGATAGGCGGCGACTTCGTCGTCGGCTTCGTGGTGTTTATCATCCTGATGATCATCAACTTTGTGGTAGTCACCAAGGGTGCGGAACGTATTTCCGAAGTTTCTGCCCGCTTTACGCTGGATGCCCTGCCGGGTAAACAGATGGCTATCGATGCCGACCTCAACGCCGGGCTGATTAACCAGCAGCAGGCGCGAACCCGTCGTCAGGAAGTAGCCAAAGAGGCTGACTTCTACGGCTCGATGGATGGTGCGTCGAAGTTTGTCCGTGGTGATGCCGTCGCCGGGATCATGGTACTTATCATCAACGTGATCGGCGGTATCTGTATTGGTATCTTCAAATACGATCTCGATGCCGGTCACGCCTTCCGTCAGTACGTGCTGTTAACCATCGGTGACGGCCTGGTAGCCCAGATTCCATCGCTGCTGTTAGCGACTGCCGCCGCGATTATTGTGACCCGCGTCAGCGAAGGTAACGACGTCAGCGACGAAATCAAAACGCAGCTGCTCTCCAAGCCGAAGATCCTGTATACCGCTGCGTTCGTGATGTTCATCCTCGCGATCGTTCCGGGAATGCCGCACGTTGCCTTCCTGAGCTTTACCGCCCTGCTGCTGTTTGCCGCCTGGCGACAAAGCAAGGCTGTACAGCCTGCGCCGCAAGAGACGGACATGGAGGCCATCACCGAGGCGCTGGCTCCGGACACCAATCCGGCAATTACCTGGGACAGTATTCCGCTGGTCGAGCCGATTGGCCTGAATCTCGGCTATAAACTGGTGACGATGGTCGATGAAGCCAAAGGCAGCCCGTTGTCACTGCGCGTGCGTGGGGTGCGCCAGGTAATATCTGAGCTGTGCGGCGTACTGCTGCCGGAAATCCGTATCCGTGAAAACTTCCGCCTGAAGCCTGCGCAGTATGCGATTCATATCAACGGTATTCGTACCGCAATGGGTGAAGTTAACGCCGAAAAGCTGATGGCTATTCCCGGTACCGAACTGTACGGCGAAATCGACGGCGTGCTGGACACCGACCCGGCCTACGGCATGGCGATTGTGTGGATTGACCAGGAACAGAAAGCCAAAGCGCTGAATCTTGGTTATCAGGTGGTGGACTGCGCCAGCGTCGTGGCGACCCACGTGAACAAGGTTGCCCGCGAACATCTGCCGGACCTGTTTAACTACGACGACATTACCCACCTGCACGCGCGTCTGGCGCTACAGGCGCCGAAGCTGGCGGAAGATTTAAACGCCGCGCTCAACTACAGCCAGCTGCTGCGTATTTATCGCCAGCTGCTGCTGGAACAGGTCTCGTTGAAAGATATCGTCACTATCGCCTCCACGCTGCTGGAAAGCGCAGCGGTCACCAAAGATCCGGTGCTGCTGACGGCGGACGTGCGTTATGCGCTGCGCCGCGCCATCGTGCACAACATCAATGGCGATCGCCCGCAGTTGGCGGCCTATACCATCGATAATCAGTTGGAAAATATGCTGTTAGGCGCGCTGAATCAGGCGCAGCAGGCAGGCAAAGTCACGCTGGACAGTTTCCCGGTTGACCCGAATATTCTGACCCAGCTGCAAAATACCATGCCGATGATATATGAGCAGATGAAGGCCAAAAGCCTGCCGCCGCTGTTGCTGGTGACTCCGCAGCTACGTCCGGTCATCTCGCGCTACGGGCGTTTGTTCGCCAGCGGATTACACGTGTTGTCTTACAATGAAGTGCCGGATGATGCCGACCTGAACGTGGTGGGAACGCTGGCGTAACGGCTTTACGCTGAACGGGTCGGGTTGAATGATCCGTTCAGCGCGTTTTGTTACCGGTCGAGGTAGCGCAGCTTCCAGCCAGCAAGAGTACGCGGCATTTTCGCCACGTCGTTGCCCTGGGTGCTGAAGTAGGAGAAGTCCAGTTTGCCGGAAGCATTCTGTTCAACCCGCGCCGCCCAAATATCGTTGGCGGTGTACATGATAATGGCCGTGTGAGAATTCGCCGCACCGCGTACCCACATGGAAACAACCGTCGCACCAATATTGTCTATATCTTCCTGATAAATATAAATATTAGCGGTATCAACGAACTTCTGATAATCCTCACCAACCAACGTACGGAAACGCTCGTCCATTTTTGGGTCGGCAAAAATCGCCAGCGACAGTAACGTCGCTTTTGGCCGCGGGTCAACATCGGATTTCAGGTAGCGGCCATCAATAAATGCGCCATTGGGCATCGACAACCGACAACCAAAATCGGCGTTGCTATAGGCCTGAATCGCCCCGCTTTTACGCGGAATAAACAGCACTTTGCAATGTTTGCTGTCGACCATATTGTCGATAAGCACCATCCCATTGAGCTTACGCGCCTCGGCGGTGAACTCATCTTTGTTCAGCCCCGCCCAAATGCGGATATCAGCAGTAATCGACCAGTCCGCACTGTGGCTGAATTGAACCACCCCGCCGCTCATATTGGCCGCGCTGGTATTCCACCAACGTCCTTCCCAGTTAAAGCCCGGCTGCGCCTCGGCAATCTTACTGATCCCGGAATAGTAAGCACGTTCAATACACTCGTCAGAAGAACAGCTGGTCAGCGATTTTTCCCACGCCTCATACTCCTGATGTACCACGTTTGCATCGCGATGAACCAACATGGCGCGATAAACGCTCGCCATAGTGTCATCCAGCCAGTTCAGGTTGTCGTTACTGCAGATGGTGTTTTCAAGCGGCGTTGAGGCACGCTGACAGTCCACAGCAAAGGCGCTGGAGGCGGTAAATGCCATAATAAGAATGCATGAATTGATCAGGCGCTTAATCATTTAGAATACTTTTTGAGCGATGGGATAGCTTATTTTGGCTAAAACAGTCTTCTATTGCAATAAAACGCCTTGAATTATTCATATGACAAATATTCAACCCATTGTTTAAGTTGTAGCGAGATATTGCCGCTTGTTTACGACGTGTGTTCATTTTTGGATTATCACGTTATGAAGATAGATAGTAGCAATTACACGCTTTCGGTACTTTCATCGTTCACCTCTCAACAAAATAGCGAACGTAAACCGTTAGGCACCATCCGCAACAGCGGCCAGTACAGCCCGCAGGGCGGACACTGGCAGCTCTCTGACAGCACAGTATCTGCGGTGATAAGCCTCCGCCGAGGGGATATCATGCCTTATTACCAGGGGAAACCGGCGGCGTGGGCATTAATTGAGTATGATTTGAATCAGGAAGTGGAGATCTAATATTTAACTATTATTTCACCCGTTGAACTATTTAATACACATAGCAATGACCGCGGTGAGAATAATATCTCTCACCGCATACTGATAATTAGCGAATATCCACTGCACGGGCTATGCCGAGTGCGGGCCTTACTCAGGCCCAATTCCCTGACGCAACAGCGCCAGCGCGTTGCTGACGATAATCTCCGGCGTCAGCATCGCCAGCCGCTCATCGTTACGCATGCGGGAAAACGGCACCAGCACCAGGCTCAACAGCGTCGTAAACAGCAGTTCCGCCGTCAAATGTGGGTTCACCTTTCCCGACTCCTGCCAGCTTTTCACCCTCGCCAGCGTGGCGTGATATTTCTCCTCGCCGAAGCGGGCATGCAAATGCTGACGCAATACCGGCATTTCACCGATCACCTCCTGCATCCACAGCGGCGCAAACCACTCATGTTGTGCGGCGACAATAGCCAGCGTCTTCACCATCTCGCTCAACGCCATCACCGGGTCGTCGGGATACTCGCCAAACACGCCGGTGATTTGCTCGCGTAGCGGCAAAAAACGCTCTTCAATCATCACGTCGAGCAGTTGCTCCCGTGAATTGAAGTAGTAATGCAGCATCGCTGGCGTGACGCCGGCTTCGCGGGCAATGGCGTTCAACGAAGTGCGCGCAATCCCCTGCTGGGAAAACAGCCGCAGCGCAATGTCGATAAGCCGTTCACGGTTCTCGGCATTCGGCTTACTGCCGCGCGGACGCCCTGGCTTACGCGGTTTGAGATGGTCTTTTTGTGCTGGCATAGAAACGGGATCTCTTGACCTCTGAATGATCTTCAATAAATATTAATTATGCATTTAATTAATTTCAAGTGAGAACACAATGGCGTCCGAAATTTCGACGACCGCGCAGCCAACCGGCGTGACCTCAATCCGCCTGCTGTTCAGCGCGCTGCTGCTGGTGATGCTGCTCTCCGCGCTCGACCAGACTATCGTCTCGACCGCGCTGCCGACCATTGTCGGCGAGCTGGGCGGCCTCGACAAGCTCTCTTGGGTGGTGACGGCCTATATCCTCACCTCGACCATCGTGGTGCCGCTGTACGGCAAATTTGGCGATCTGTTTGGCCGTAAGCGTGTACTGCAAATCGCTATAATTTTGTTCCTCGCAGGCTCTGCGCTATGCGGGCTGGCGCAAAACATGACCCAACTGGTGATGATGCGCGCGCTGCAAGGGCTTGGCGGCGGCGGGCTGATGGTTATCAGCATGGCGGCGGTCGCAGACGTTATCCCGCCTGCTGAACGCGGCCGCTATCAAGGGCTGTTTGGCGGTGTATTCGGCCTGGCAACGGTAATTGGTCCGCTGATCGGCGGCTTTATCGTGCAGCACGCCTCGTGGCGCTGGATTTTTTACATCAATCTACCGCTGGGGCTGTTCGCGCTGTTTGTAATAGGCGCGGTATTCCACTCCAGTAACAAGCGCAGCCAGCATGAAATTGACTGGCTGGGGGCGCTGTACCTGACGATGGCGCTGGTGTGTATCATCCTGTTTACCACCGAAGGCGGCACGGTGCGCGAGTGGAGCGACCCGCAGCTGTGGTGCATTTTAGCCTTTGGTCTTATCGGTATCGCCGGGTTTATCTATGAAGAGCGGCTGGCGTGGGAGCCGATTATTCCGCTGTCGCTGTTCCGCAACCGCAGCTTCCTGTTATGCAGTTTGATTGGCTTTATCATCGGTATGTCGCTGTTTGGCTCGGTCACCTTCCTGCCGCTCTATTTGCAGGTGGTGAAAAACGCCACGCCAACCGAGGCTGGGCTACAGTTGATCCCACTGATGGGCGGGCTGCTGTTGACGTCGATTGTCAGCGGTCGAGCGATCAGTCGCACCGGTAAATACCGTATTTATCCAATTGTTGGCACCCTGATGGGCTTTATCGGCATGCTGCTGCTGACGCGCATTACTATCGATTCGCCAACCTGGCAGCTGTATGTGTTTACCGGCGTGCTGGGCATGGGGCTGGGGATGGTCATGCAGGTGCTGGTGCTGGCGGTGCAGAACACGGTAAGCGCGAATCTGTACGGCGTGGCGACATCCGGGGTGACGTTGTTCCGCTCGATTGGCGGTTCTATCGGCGTGGCGCTGTTTGGCGCGGTGTTTACCTCGGTCCTGCAATCGCGTCTGACCACGCTGTTGCCGGAGGGCACGGGCATACCAAAAGGGATGAATCCGGTGGCCATTCACCAGCTTCCTGAGGCGATTCGTACTGACTATCTCAACGCCTTTGGCTCGGCAATCCACGCGGCGTTTATTATGGCGGCCTGCATTATGGTGCTGGCATTTATGCTCTCGTGGCTGCTCAAAGAGGCGCCGCTGAAAACGAAGCATGAGTAGCCTGAGCGCCGGATGGCATCACTGCCATCCGGCAACGTGGTTACAGCGCCTTAGTCAGATAGTGGCGCGCCATGCCCTCAAGCGGGAAATCATCCAGCGTCGTTTTTAGCGTATATCCTTTTTTCTGATAGAACGGTAGCGCCTGGAAGCTGATGGTATCCACCAGCGCATACTGGCAGCCTTTCTGCCGGGCGGTTTGTTCTGCAGTGTTGATAAGCTGACTGCCGACCCCGCTCCCGCGCACCGAATCGCTGACCCACAGATAATCGATGCTCAGCCACTGCCCTTTACGCTGACCAATCAGCCCGCCCTGCATGATTCCCTGCGCATCACGCAGATAAACACACACGTCACCCCATCCACTGGGATCAACAAACTGTCGATTGTAGGCCCGCAGTCCATCGAGTAATTCTTCTTTATCTTCCAGCGTAATAACTTCTTTAATTTCAAAAGGCATATTTTCTCCATTATTTTTACCCGCCACACTTATTAATTTCACAGAAAATCCTTTTTTCCTCCATTATTTTCTGTACAAACTTGCCGATGAAAAATCATCTCAAAAAATGCTTTTCATCGGCCTTCAGCGTCGTATAATGAGTGAAAAATGAGAACGATCATTCTCACTGTTTCAAAATGCGGAGAGATGCATGACCAGCAAGCTGGAAGCCCGGCACAAAGCCCGACAAGACGACATTATTGCCGCCGCACGGCACTGCTTCCGTCAGAGCGGATTTCATGCTGCCAGCATGTCGCAAATTGCGGCGCAAGCCAAACTCAGCGTCGGTCAAATCTATCGTTATTTCAATAATAAAGACGCGATTATTGAAGAGATGATCCGCCGCATCATCGACTATCGCATCGGCGAGATGGGAGGGAAAACCCATACCCATCTGATGCCACATATACTGGCGTGGCGCATGACGCCCAGCGAAGACGATGACAGCCTGATGCTGGAAATGTCTGCTGAAGCCACGCGTAACCCGCAGGTGGCGGCCTGGCTGGCAGAGGCGGACGAGCGCATGTTCAACACCGCCTGTGCGCACTTGAGTAAAGAGTACCCACACCTCAGCCAGGCGCACATTCGCAGGTGCGTCGAGGTGATCGCAGTGATGATGGAAGGAACCATTTATCGTCGGCATGTCCCACAGCAGGTGCAGCCGGAAGAGATGGAAAAAATCTATCGGGAAATTATTAATATGCTTGTGACTGCAGAATAATTAATACCTTTTAATCATCAGGGGAATATTTCTTCCCCCTTTAGTCGTTTCCAGCGTTCCGGAAGCGTGGGCCTGTTTAACCTAAAAATCCTCGCGTTAATTAGCGAGGAGGACTTCGTTCACCCTGAGAAAAATATGAAATACATCACAACTACCATCGCTGCATTATTTCTCCTGAGCGGATGCGATAATGGCTCCACCCCGTCCCAGCTTCCCACGCAGGAAGTCGGTATCGTCACGTTAAAAAGCCAGCCCGTTTCTATCGTCAGTGAACTGACCGGACGCACCTCCGCCGCCATGAGCGCGGAAGTCCGTCCACAAGTCACCGGCATTATCCAGAAACGCCTTTTTAATGAAGGTGATAATGTTAAAGCCGGACAGCCGCTGTATCAGATTGAGCCGGACAGCTTCCGCGCCGCCTACAACGAAGCCGCCGCCGCGCTGAAGCAGGCGCAGGCGCTGGTTGCCGCAGACTGCGCAAAAGCCCAGCGTTACGCACAGCTGGTGAAAGAAAACGGCGTTTCCCGGCAGGATGCCGACGACGCGGCTTCCACCTGCGCGCAGGATAGAGCCAGCGTAGAGTCGAAAAAAGCGGCGCAGGAAAGCGCGCGCATCAATCTGAACTGGACCACCATCACCGCACCGATTGCCGGGCGTATCGGCATCTCCTCGGTGACGCCGGGGGCGCTGGTCTCCGCCGAGCAAACCACCGCGCTGGCCACCATTCGCGGGATCGAAACGATGTACGTTGACCTCACCCGTACCAGCGTTGACCTGTTGCGCCTGCGCAAACAGTCGCTGGCCACCAACAGCGACACCATGAACGTGGCGCTCATTCTGGAAGATGGCTCGACCTACAGCGAAAAAGGCCGTCTGGCGCTGACCGAAGTGGCGGTGGATGAGTCGACCGGTTCCGTGACCCTGCGTGCCGTGATCCCAAATCCAAAGCAGCTGCTGCTGCCGGGGATGTTTGTCCGCGCCAAAGTGGATGAAGGCATTATGAACGACGCCATTCTGGCGCCGCAGCAGGGCGTTACCCGCGATGCCAAAGGTAATGCCACGGCGCTGGTCGTGGGTGCTGACAGCAAGGTCGAGCAGCGCGAACTGGAAACCGGCGAAACCTACGGCGACAAATGGCTGGTGTTAAGCGGTTTGCAGGCCGGCGACAAGCTGATTGTCGAAGGCTCGGCGAAAGTGATGGTTGGGCAGCAGGTCAACCCCGTTGAAATGACCAGCACCGGAGGAAAAGCCTGATGTTTTCCAGCTTCTTCGTGCGCCGCCCGGTCTTCGCCTGGGTTATCGCCATTCTCATCATGCTGGCCGGGGTGCTAGCGATTAAAACGCTGCCGGTGGCGCAGTATCCTGACGTCGCGCCGCCATCGATTAAAATCGACGCCACCTACACTGGGGCATCGGCACAAACGCTGGAAAACAGCGTCACCCAGGTTATCGAACAGCAGCTCACCGGGCTGGATAACCTGCTCTACTTCACCTCCACCAGCAGCTCCGACGGCTCGGTAAGCATCACCGTGACGTTTGAGCAGGGGACCGACCCGGATACCGCGCAGGTTCAGGTGCAGAACAAAGTGCAGCAGGCGGAGTCCCGCTTGCCGAGCGAAGTTCAGCAAGCGGGCGTCACCGTCGTCAAATCCCAGAGCAACTATCTGCTGATCATGGGGGTTTACGATAAAACCGACAAAGCCAGCAGCTCGGATATCGCCGACTGGCTGGTGAGTAACATGCAGGATCCGATGGCCCGTCTTAACGGCGTGGGGAGTCTGCGGGTGTTTGGCGCAGAATATGCGATGCGCATCTGGATGGACCCGGCGAAACTGGCCTCATACTCCCTGATGCCCTCTGACGTGCAAACGGCAATTGAGGCGCAGAACGTGCAGGTTTCCGCCGGGAAAATCGGCGCGTTACCGTCGCCGGATACCCAGCAGTTGACCGCCACCGTTCGCGCCCAGTCGCGCCTACAAACGGTCGATGAGTTCAAAAATATCATCGTTAAAAGCCAGTCGAACGGCGCGGTGGTACGCATTGGCGATATCGCCCGCGTCGAGATGGGCAGCGAAGATTACACCGCCGTGGCGAAACTCAACGGCCATCCGGCGGCCGGGATGGCGGTGATGCTGGCACCGGGCGCCAATGCCCTGAACACCGCGACGCTGGTCAAAGATAAAATCAACGAGTACAAGCGCAACATGCCGCAGGGCTATGATGTCGCGTATCCAAAAGACAGCACCGAGTTTATTAAAATCTCCGTCGAGGACGTAGTTCAAACACTGTTTGAAGCCATCATCCTCGTGGTGTGCGTGATGTATCTGTTCTTGCAAAACATCCGCGCGACGTTGATTCCGGCACTGGCGGTACCGGTAGTACTGCTGGGGACTTTTGGCATACTGGCGCTGTTCGGTTATTCGATTAACACCCTGACGCTGTTTGCGATGGTGCTCGCCATCGGACTTCTGGTGGATGACGCCATCGTGGTGGTGGAAAACGTCGAGCGTATTATGCGCGACGAAGGGCTGCCCGCCCGCGAAGCCACCGAAAAATCGATGGGCGAAATCTCCGGCGCGCTGGTCGCTATCGCGCTGGTGCTCTCCGCAGTATTTCTGCCGATGGCCTTCTTCGGCGGCTCCACCGGCGTTATCTATCGTCAATTCTCGGTCACTATTATCTCGGCAATGATGCTGTCTGTAGTGGTGGCGTTAACCCTGACGCCCGCGCTATGCGGCTCGATTCTGAGCCACACCCCGCCGCACAAAAAAGGCCTCTTCGGCGCATTTAACCGCTTCTACGGCGCCAGTGAACGCAAGTACAAACACAAAGTCCTCAACACGCTGAGCCGTTCGGGTCTGGTAATGGTGGTTTATCTGGCCATCTGCGGCGGCATGGCGCTGGCCATGTGGAAACTGCCCGGTAGCTTCCTGCCCGTCGAAGACCAGGGCGAAATCATGGTCCAGTACACTCTGCCTGCGGGGGCAACCAACTCGCGCACCGAGGAAGTCAGCCAGCAGGTGACCAACTGGTTCCTCAACAACGAAAAAGACAACACTAACGTTATCTTCACCGTTAACGGCTTTAGCTTTAGCGGCAGCGGGCAGAACGCCGGGATGGCCTTCGTGTCGCTGAAAAACTGGTCCGAGCGTAAAGGGGCAGAAAATACCGCGCAGGCCATTGCGCTGCGGGCAACCAAAGAGCTGGGGGCGATTCGCGATGCCACCCTCTTCGCCATGACGCCACCGTCGGTCGATGGCCTGGGCCAGAGCAACGGTTTTACCTTCGAACTGCTGGCCAGCGGCGGAACCGATCGCGCTGATTTGTTGAAAATGCGCGATGAACTGATCGGCAAAGCCAATCAGAGCACTACGCTACAAGCGGTGCGCGCCAACGACATGCCGCAAACGCCGCAGCTACAGGTGGATATCGACAGCAACAAAGCGGTCTCGCTGGGCCTGTCGCTGAGCGATGTTTCCGCCACGCTGTCCAGCGCCTGGGGCGGCACCTACGTGAATGACTTTATCGACCGTGGACGCGTGAAAAAAGTCTATATCCAGGGCGAGAGCGACTCTCGCGCCACGCCGTCCGATCTCGGTAAATGGTTCATCCGCGGCGGCGATAACAGCATGACGCCGTTCTCGGCCTTCGCCACCACCCGCTGGGAGTACGGTCCGGAAACTCTGGTGCGCTACAACGGCTCCGTCGCTTATGAAATCCAGGGTGAAAACGCCACCGGCGCAAGCTCTGGGACCGCGATGACCGCCATGGAAACCCTTGCCAACAATCTGCCAGCCGGTTCCTCCTGGGCGTGGAGCGGCCTGTCGTTGCAGGAAAAACTGGCCAGCGGTCAGGCAATGACCCTATATGCCCTTTCGATTCTGGTGGTGTTCCTGTGTCTGGCCGCGCTGTATGAGAGTTGGTCGGTGCCGATCTCCGTCATTATGGTTATCCCGCTCGGCCTGCTGGGCGCTGCGCTAGCGGCCTGGATGCGCGACCTGAATAACGATGTCTACTTCCAGGTGGCGCTGTTGACCACCATCGGGCTGTCGTCGAAAAACGCCATTCTGATTGTTGAGTTTGCCGAAGCGGCGGTGGCCGAGGGCTACTCCCTCCCCCGTGCGGCATTGCGCGCCGCACAAACCCGTCTGCGTCCGATAATCATGACCTCGCTGGCGTTTGTGGCCGGGGTCACGCCGCTGGCGATGGCCACCGGCGCTGGCGCAAACAGCCGTATCGCGATTGGTACCGGGATTATCGGCGGTACGTTAACGGCGACGCTGCTGGCGATTTTCTTTGTTCCACTCTTTTTTGTGCTGGTGAAACGTCTGTTCGCCGGTAAACGCCGTCAGGGGTAAGTTATGTTTCGTCTTTCCGTTTTATTTATTGCTTTCCTGAGCGTCGGCTGTGTGTCACTCGACCCCAACTATCAGCGCCCCGACGCGCCCGTCCCAGCCTCGCTCCCGGGCACGCAGGGGCAGGCAACGGCGGTTATCGGCAACTGGCAGCAGGTGGTGAAAGATCCCCGCCTGAACAAAGTGGTTAGCATGGCGCTGAACAGCAACCGCGATGTGCAAAAGGCGATTGCCGATATCGATGCCGCTCGCGCGCAGTTTGGTGAAACACGCGCCTCGCTCTTCCCAACGGTCAATGCTGAACTCACCGGTAGCCGTGGCCGCACCACTACCACCACCGGTGTCAACACGACGGCACAGGCCGATGGCGCGGTCTCCAGCTTCGAGCTGGACTTGTTTGGCCGTAACCAGAGCCTCTCGCGCGCCGCCCGGGAAACCTGGCTTGCCAGCGAATACACGGCGCAGAACACGCGCCTGACGATGGTTGCCGAACTCTCCACCGCATGGGTGACGCTGGCAGCCGATAACAGCAATCTGGCGCTGGCGCAGCAGACCATGACCAGCGCCGCCGATTCGCTGAAGATCGTCCAGCGTCAGCAGCAGATTGGCACCGCAGCCGCGACGGACGTTAGCTCGGCGATGAGCGTTTATCAGCAGGCGCGCGCCAGCGTTGCCAGCTATCAAACGTTGGTCATGCAGGATAAAAACGCCATCAACCTGCTTGCCGGGCAAACCGTTGCAGACTCCCTGCTGCCGGGTACGCTGGAAAGCCTGGGTGAAAACACCATCACCCTGGTGCCGGCGGGCGTCGCCTCGTCGGTGCTGCTCAAGCGCCCGGATATTCAGGAAGCCGAGCACAACCTGCTGAGCGCCAACGCCAATATCGGTGCCGCGCGGGCGAATTTCTTCCCTACCATCTCGCTGACCGCCAGCGCTGGCGTCGGCAGCGACTCGTTGTCATCACTGTTCAGCCACGGCATGAGCGTGTGGTCATTTGCGCCATCGATTTCGCTGCCGCTGTTTAGCGGCGGCAGCAATATGGCGCAACTGCGCTATGCCGAAGCGGAGAAAAAGGGGCTGATTGCCACCTATGAGAAAACCATTCAGAGCGCGTTTAAAGATGTGGCGGATGCGCTTGCGCGCCGCCAGACCCTGGGTGAGCAGCTTGATGCCCAGCGCCAGTACGTGGCGGCGGAACAGCAGACATTTGACGTTGCGATGAAGCGCTATCAGGCCGGAGTGGGTGATTATCTGACCGCGCTGACGGCGCAGCGCACCCTGTGGTCGGCGCAGCAGACGCTGATTGAGCTGCAACAAACCGAACTGGATAACCGCATTACCCTATGGCAGTCGTTGGGCGGCGGGGCAAGTTCGTCGGTCGGATAAACGCCGCACCATCGGGTATTTCATGCCCGCGCCGGATGGCAGCAAAAACGCGTAGGTTCGACGAGCGCAGCGCCATCCGACATTTCAGACCCCACGCCGGATGGCGGCGTAAACGCCTTATCCGGCCTACAAAAACAGGAGTTTTTATGCCACGCATCGCCCTCTCATGGGTGCTGACGCTGGGCCTGCTGACCGCTATCGGCCCACTCTGTACTGACTTTTACCTCCCCGCGCTGCCGGAAATCACCGACCAGTTGCAGGCGACCGGCACGCAAACGCAATTTTCGCTGACCGCCGCGCTGATCGGCCTCGGCCTGGGCCAGCTGTTCTTCGGCCCGCTAAGCGATCGTATTGGCCGCAAAAAACCGCTGGTGCTCTCGCTATTGCTGTTTATCTTCTCTTCGGCGATGTGTGCGGTCACTCAGGATATTCAGCTGCTGATTGTCTGGCGTTTTGTACAAGGCTTTGCTGGCGCTGGCGGTTCGGTGCTGTCTCGCTCTATCGCTCGCGATCGCTATCAGGGCGCGATGCTGACCCAATTTTTCGCCCTGCTGATGACCGTCAACGGCATCGCGCCGGTGATTTCACCGGTGATCGGCGGCTATATCATCACCGCCTTTGACTGGCGCATTTTGTTCTGGGCAATGGCCGGTATCGGCCTGGTGTTACTGCTGTTAAGCCTGGTGGTGCTGCATGAAACGCTGCCCGCCAGAAGCGCCACCGTCCACGAATCGCGTGCCAATACGCCGCTGCTGAAAAACCGCCGCTTCCTGCGCTACTGCCTGATTCAGGCCTTTATGATGGCCGGGCTGTTTTCCTACATCGGATCTTCATCGTTCGTTATTCAAAGCGAATACGGGATGAGCGCCATGCAGTTCAGTCTGTTATTTGGGCTTAACGGTATCGGCCTGATTATCGCCGCGCTGATTTTCTCCCGTCTCTCCCAGCGTATTGCCGCCGAAACGCTGCTGCGCCGGGGGCTACTGTTGGCGGTAGCCTGTGCGGTGGTCACCGTACTGCTGGCCGCACTGCATCTGGCGATTCCTGCGCTGGTTGGCCTGTTCTTTACCGTCTCATTTATGAGCGGCATCTGTAGCGTCTCAGGCTCTGAGGCCATGAGCGCCGTCAGCAGCGAACAATCGGGTACCGCGTCGGCGCTGATGGGCACGCTAATGTTCGTTTGCGGCGGCATTGCCGCACCGCTGGCCGGATTGGGTGGCGAGACGATGCTGAAAATGAGCCTCGCAATGGCGATTTCCTACGCCATTGCATTGTGTTTTGGTTTTAAAAAAGCCCAGATCGCGCAGTAAAAAACGTCGCGGTAATAAAATATTCCATTGCTATTGCCGCGACATTTCCCGCCATACCTACAAATCATCTATTACCCTTCAACACCAATCGTGATAACCTTCACATGAATGGAATAAATAATTCCTTATGCTGCCCGCCACTGTGAATGATGAGGTTTTCCGATGAGTATCGACCTGAGCAAACTGCTGACCGAACGACGTAACGCGAACAGCGCCAATATTGACACCCTTTCCACCGAAGAGATGCTGACGGTGATTAACAAGGAAGATCAGCTGGTTGCCCACGCAATCACGCCGTACATTCCGCAGATTGCACAGCTGGTCGATAGCGTCGCTGCGGCCTTCAGCAAAGGCGGGCGGCTTATCTACATCGGGGCCGGTACCTCCGGGCGTTTAGGGATCCTGGATGCCAGCGAATGCCCGCCGACCTTCGGCACTCGCCCGGAGCAGGTGGTTGGCCTGATTGCCGGTGGCCATACCGCGATTCTGAAAGCGGTGGAAAACGTTGAAGACAACGCCGCTCAGGGCGCGGCCGATCTCCAGGCGCTGAACTTTAACCAGCACGACGTTCTGGTTGGCATTGCCGCCAGCGGCCGTACGCCATACGTGCTGGGTGCCATGGAATACGCCCACCAGCAAAACGCGCTCGTGGCGATTGTCAGCTGCAACCCGCACGGTGAAATGGCGCAACGTGCCGATATCGCCATCACTCCGGTGGTTGGCCCGGAAGTCGTGACCGGCTCCACCCGTCTGAAAGCGGGTACCGCACAGAAGCTGGTGCTGAATATGATAACTACCGGCGCGATGATCCGCAGCGGCAAGGTTTACAGCAACCTGATGGTGGATGTCGAAGCCACTAACGCCAAGCTGATTGAGCGCCAGGTTTCTATCGTGATGGAAGCGACCGAATGCAACCGCGACACCGCGCAGGCCGCGCTGAACGCCTGCGGCAGCCATTGCAAAACCGCAATCGTCATGGTGCTGGCCAACCTGAGCGCCGAAGAGGCTAAAACGCTGCTGGCGGACAACAATGGCTTTATCCGCAAAGCATTACAAAAATAATCCGTCTAACAGGTAGAGTGGCATGGCAAAGATAAATAAAGAGATGATAGCGCGCCTCCTCGCTCTGGTTGGCGGGGCGCCAAACGTGGTGCAGGCAGGCAACTGTATGACCCGTCTGCGCCTGACGTTGCGCAGCGAAGAGCCGGCAGATGTTACCGCCATCCGTCAGGTCGAAGGCGTGATGGGCGTGGTGGTCAGCAACGAGCAGTTCCAGATAATCCTCGGGCCGGGTAAAGCGCAAACCGCCGCTGAGCTGATGAATCAGCTGCTGGAAGAGGCTCCGGCCGTTCAGGAAGAGAGCGCACCTGCAGCATCGCTGGCAGACATTGCGAGTGCTAAAAAACAGGAGCTGAAGGGCAAGCAGACCGGTAGCGTACAGAAGTTCCTCGCCAAGTTTGCCACCATCTTTACCCCGTTGATCCCCGGTTTTATCGCCGTTGGCCTGCTGCTAGGCTTCGCGACGCTGGCCGAGCAGCTATTCGTGCTGGAAAACGCACATCCCAACGCCACGCTGATTGATGTCATCAGCTATATGAAAGTGTTCAGTAAGGGCATGTTTACCTTCCTGAGTATTCTGATTGGCTATAACACTCAGAAAGCCTTCGGCGGATCCGGCGTCAACGGGGCGATTATCGCCGCGCTGTTTATTCTGGGCTACGACCCGAAAGCGGCGGTGGGCTTCTACTCTGGGATCTCCGATTTCTTCGGCCACACTATCGATCCGCGCGGCAATATTATCGGCGTGTTGATCGCCGCGATCCTCGGCGCATGGGTAGAAAAACAGGTTCGCCGCATCATGCCGGCCAACCTCGATATGATCCTGACTTCGGCGGTCACTCTGCTGATTATGGGTGCCATCACCTTCGTGGTGATTATGCCTATCGGCGGCTACCTGTTTACCGGCATGTCATGGCTGTTCCTGCATCTTAACGGTAATCCGTTTGGCTCTGCGGTGCTGGCCGGACTGTTCCTGCTGGCGGTGATGTTCGGCGTGCATCAGGGCTTTGTGCCGGTGTACTTCGCCCTGATGGAAGCACAGGGGTTCAACTCCCTGTTCACCATTCTGGCCATGGCGGGTGCGGGTCAAGTGGGTGCCGCGTTGGCGCTTTACTACCGCGCAAAACAGGGTTCACTGCTGCGTACGCAGATTAAAGGGGCGATCATTCCCGGCCTGCTGGGCGTGGGCGAACCGCTGATTTACGGCGTGACCCTGCCTCGAATGAAACCGTTCATTACCGCCTGTCTCGGCGGCGCCTGCGGCGGTTTCTTCATCGGCCTGGTGGCCTGGATGGGCCTGCCTGTCGGGTTGAATACGGTCTTTGGCCCTTCCGGCCTGGTGGCGATTCCGCTGATGACCTCTGCCAGCGGTATCTATGCCGGGATGGCCGTTTACGTAGCGGGTCTGGCCGTCGCCTACCTGTTCGGTTTCCTGCTCACCTGGCTATTCGGCAGCAAAAACGTCGATCTCAGCTAACCCTTTTTGCCCCCGGCACACCGCTGGGGGCAAGCCTCTCACCATGCTATGATGCCCGTCAAAATAAAATCATATGACAGGGTAGAGGAAAAATGGGCACCACCAGAAAAGGGATGCTAAACGTACTGATAGCCGCAATATTGTGGGGAAGTTCCGGCGTTTGCGCGCAGTACATTATGGAAAACAGTCAGATGCAGTCACCGTTTCTGACCATGATTCGCCTGCTCTCCGGTGGCTTTATCCTGCTCACCTTTTCCTTCCTGCACGGCGACGGTATTTTCCGTATCCTGAAAAACCGTAAAGATATCCTCAGCCTGCTGCTGTTCTCCCTCGTCGGCGCAATGACCGTGCAGCTAACCTTCCTGATGGCGATTGAAAAATCTAACGCTGCTACGGCAACCGTCCTGCAATTCCTTTCGCCAACCATCATCGTGGCCTGGTTCGCTCTTGTGCGCAAAGCCCGTCCGGGGATCTTCGTGTGCGCCGCCATCGGTACCTCGTTGATAGGGACTTTCCTGCTGGTGACTCACGGCGATCCCACCTCACTGTCCATCTCCGGTGCGGCGCTATTCTGGGGGATCGCCTCGGCGTTTGCCGCAGCGTTTTACACCACCTATCCTTCCACGCTGATCGCCCGCTACGGCACGCTGCCTATCGTCGGCTGGAGCATGTTACTGGGCGGTGCGATGCTGCTGCCGTTCTACGCAGGCGATGGGGCACAGGTGGTCATTACCGGCAATCTGCTGCTGGCATTCTTCTACCTGGTGGTGATTGGCACCTCGCTCACCTTTAGCCTGTATCTGAAAGGGGCGCAGATGATTGGCGGGCCAAAGGCCAGTATTCTGAGCTGCGCCGAGCCGCTGAGCAGCGCTTTTTTGTCGCTGCTGCTGCTCGGTATTAGCTTCACCCTGCCGGACTGGCTGGGCACGCTGCTGATCCTCTCGTCGGTTATCCTGATTTCTTTGGATTCACGGCGTCGAACCAAAACGGCCTAAACAGGAAAGCCCGATGACATGATGTTATCGGGCGCGATTAATGGCGTAATGTGGCCAGCTCTTCTGCCTAAAGGCCGGTAATCACCTGAATCAGACCGTCTTCAATACCTTTTTCCAGCATGGTCGCCGCAATACGCAGAGCTTCCTGTTGCTTGCCCTGCTGCAAGCCCTGCCAATGTCCCTCTTCCCGCAGCCTGTCCGCAATCGTCATCAATTTCTCCTTATGTTGGGGTAAGCGCTCGGCCGCGGCCTGCAAAAATTCGTGAAAGCGCAGCGCATCACCGGAACGCAACAGGTAATTAAACAGCGCTTTCAGTTGGCTGTCATTAGCACATCCAGTAACCAAGAGCATGGCAATTTGTTCCACCAGCCCAAGCAGATCGCGCTGGCGAATATGCTTTTGAACCAGTTCCAGCAGCGCTACGCGCCGGTGCTGCACAATCTCGTCATCCGGGATCACCGTGATATCTACCAACGGGAAGGCTGTGGCATAAAGCCGTCGTGCCGAGCTGGAGTCGGCAAACTCATCCAGCCAGCACAGTGAAAAGGGATAGGGGCTTTGCGTACCGTGGTAGAACAGCATCGGAATCACCAGCGGTAGCGCTTTATGCCCGGCATCCAGATGCCGCTGCATCGCCGCCAGCGCATAGCGCATCAATCGAAATGCCATATGGGCATCCGCCGTGCTTTGGTGTTCAATCACGACATAGATATAGCCATCCCCTGCTGCCGTGTTTAACGACCACAGCACATCGGAATACCGCGCGCTCAGGTCGGCTTCAATGAAGCTACCGGACTCGAGCTTGAGCGTATGCAGATTACACAACTCGCGGAGCGGCGCAGGGAGATGGATAGCAAGAAAATCCCTCGCGGTCTCCGGATGGCATAAGAACTGTTTGAACACCGCATCATGCGGCGCAGAGTGTGTCGACGTTGTCATCGCGATTCGTCATCCTTAAAGCGAATGGCGAAACTGTACGTATCAATTCGCTGAAGTGCACCCTGCACTTCTTCGCTTTACGTGCAGCGACGAGAAAGAGTCGCGGGCCTTTGCAACGCATTCATTTTCATGGAAACCGTGAAGCAAAATGACGCCGGGGGAAATGCGTCTTATAGTTAACCCAACGCGTTAACTATAAGGATATCCCTAATGAAAAAGACAGCACTTACCGCTTCCCTCTTTGCCAGTCTGATTCTGCCCGCGATCGCCATGGCCGCCCCGTTGGAAGGGCTGAAGTTTGAACAGCAAAAGCAGCAGGTGTTGAAAGACGTGAAGCTGAACTGCCCGGCACAAATCGGGCTTTCTGACACCCAATTTGCTAACCGGGTGCTGGAATCGGCCCAGAACAAAACCGCGGTGCAGAGCGCGACGCGCGCGCTGGAAAAGAACGATAAAGCGGGTTATCAGCAGGCGATTAAGCGTATTCAGTGCCCAACGAAATAACCCGTAATTGAAGGCCGGATTCAGTATTATCCGGCCCCACGCCGCTCTCGACAGCAGGGCAAGCTAACGTTAGCGCTGGCGTAAATCCGGAATGATTAAATCGCCGCGAAACGCCGTCTCGCCCGGCGTCTGCGTTTTCTCTTCCAGCCAGCGAACGATACGCGTGGCAATCGCATCCATTGAATATTCAATCGCCGGAATGGTCGGGATGCCAGGCAGATGCAGCGAACCGGCGAGGCTGAATACCATCACGTCTTCCGGTACCCGTTTGTTGAAAGCCAGCAGCTGTGGGATCACCCGCTGCGCCTCTTGTTCGTCGGCCACCAGCAGCGCATTGAAGCTGACAAGGCTGGCGTTGTTGAGTAGCTCCTGCAACGCCACCGTAGACGATGTGCTGTCCATAAATACCAGGTTGCGATTAAATGGCAGGAAGTTTTTCTCCAGCCCGTGCTTGTAGCCGAGCAGAACATCGTCGGCAAAACCGCTGCCAAACGGCTGAATTAATGCAATCTGCCGACGCCCCTGACTGGCGAGGTAATTACAGGCGGTTTCCGCAGCAAACACATGATCGAACTGAATGCTGTTGGCGGTATCCGCCTCCGGGCAATCGATCAGCACCACGTTTTCACTTTCCACTTCAAGCGGAAAACGTGCGCCGATAATCAACACATCGTCGCATAGCCCGCTACTCAACTCATCCAGCGCCGACATGACGCCCAAACGCGTGTTAGCAAAGCGCAGCAGCAGATGCTTCTGGTGCTGGCTGAACTGTTTTTCCAGCGCGTAGAGATAGCCGGTGGTTTGATTAATATTGTCCATCGCGCAGATAACGCCAATGCAGCCAGTGGACTGACTCAGCAACGATTGGGCTATCACATTTGGTCGATAATTCAGCTCATCAACTGCCCGTAAAACCGCCAGCCGACTGGCTTCTTTAACACCTCGTGAACCGCTCAACACACGTGAAACTGTGGCCTTAGACACCCCGGCCAAACGTGATACATCGTTGATTGTAGACATCTTTCTCCCCTGAAAGCCTTCTGTAAATCCTCTGTACAGCAACGGCTCAAATTATAGCTGTCGGTAGTATATCCGTTTCCCTTTTTTATGGAAACCGATTGTCCATTTGATGTCCATTTTATCCAATACAACAAAAATTATGTGAGCCAGGGCGAAATAATCAGTCCCATAAGCAGGAGAAATTGATGGGTATCACACTTCTAATTTTTATGAATAGAAACCGGTTTCAGTTTCATATCAAATCAAGCTCGCAACAACTATTTACATTTATAAGAGGGTCGTCGATGTACAAGATTATGCTGTGCTGTTCCGCCGGAATGTCGACCAGCATGTTGGTCAGAAAGATGGTGGAAGCCGCGAAGGAGCGGGATTTGCCCGTAAAAATAGATGCCTACGGCGTGTCCGAATTTGATTTCCAGTACCCGCAGTATCAGGTGGTGTTACTGGGGCCGCAGGTGAAGTACATGTTAAAAAGTTTGTCAGACAAGGCCGCCACCCAAAATATTCCCGTCCAGCCAATTGATACCATGGACTACGGAATGCAACGGGGTGACAAGGTACTGGATTATGCTCTGTCGCTGATTTCCGCGGCGAACTAACTAGGGTATCCCAATGAGTTCACTCTATCAGTCCATGATTGCCGTTATCGAGCAATCAATAACCCCGTTGGCCGGTCGTCTCGGGCAACAAAAGTACGTGATAGCCATTCGTGACGGATTTACCGCCGCGCTGCCGTTTATGATAATCGGCTCGTTTATGCTGGTGTTTATTTTCCCCCCATTCTCGCCGGATACCACCAACGGCTTTGCCCGTGGTTGGCTTGATTTTTCGGCGCAGTATCGCGAGCAGTTGATGTTGCCATTTAACCTCAGCATGGGCGTGATGACGTTCTTCATCTCTGTCGGTATTGGCGCAAGCCTCGGCCGTCAGTTTAACCTCGACCCGGTGATGTCTGGTCTGCTGGCGTTTATGGCCTTCCTGCTGGTTGCCGCGCCGTACGCCGACGGCAAGATTTCCACCCAGTATCTTTCCGGCCAGGGGATCTTTACCGCCCTTATCACCGCCATTTACTCCACCCGGGTTTATGCGTGGCTTAAGCAGAACAACGTCACGATTCGTCTGCCAAAAGAAGTGCCAACCGGCGTGGCGCGTTCGTTTGAGATCCTGATTCCGGTTTTGGTGGTGATTGGAACCCTGCACCCGCTGAATCTGTTTATTGAAGCGCAGACCGGGATGATCTTACCGCAGGCGATTATGCACGTACTGGCCCCGCTGGTTTCCGCCTCTGACTCCCTGCCGGCGATTCTGCTGTCGGTACTGATGTGCCAGATTTTCTGGTTTGCCGGGATCCACGGTTCGCTGATTGTCACCGGGATTATGAACCCGTTCTGGATGGCTAACCTTTCCGCTAACCAGGCCGCGCTGGCGGCGGGCACCGTGTTACCGCACGTTTATCTGCAAGGTTTCTGGGACCACTATCTGCTGATTGGCGGCGTGGGCTGTACTTTACCGCTGGCGTTCCTGCTGCTGCGCAGCCGCGTCACGCATCTGCGGACTATCGGTAAAATGGGCATCGTGCCGAGCTTCTTTAATATCAACGAACCGATTCTGTTCGGCGCGCCGATTATTATGAACCCGATGATGTTTATTCCATTCGTCTGCATTCCGATGGTCAATGCCGTGATTGCTTATGCCGCAACCCGTTTGGGCTGGCTGGCTCAGGTGGTTTCTCTGACGCCGTGGACAACGCCCGCACCGATTGGCGCTTCCTGGGCAGCAAACTGGGCATTAAGTCCGGTCATTATGTGCATTATCTGTATGTTAATTTCTGCCGCCATGTATTTACCGTTCCTCCGCGCTTACGAGCGTTCATTAATGAAAACGGAAGAACAGAAATTAAAAGCCGCGACACCATTAGCTGAAACGGTGAGTTAACGCAGATAGTTTTACGATTAAGTAGTCATATTATTTTCCGACCTTTATGAATAATGACTTTAACCAGTCAAGGGGCCTTATTATGGTTGGATTAGAAGACGCGGTAATGGAAATTATCATTAACGCGGGTCAGTCCAGATCGCTGTGCTTCGAAGCATTACACGCCGCACGTCAGGGTGAAATGGAAGAGGCCAGAAATCTGCTGCGGGAAGCCGACGGCTACGCCCGCCAGGCGCACCATATGCAAACTAAGCTGATTGAGCAGGATGCCGGCGAGGCACGTCAGCCGATGACCTTAATTATGGTGCATGCACAGGATCATTTGATGAACTCTTTGCTTGCGCGTGAATTATCGGAAGAGATTATTCATCTGTATCAACGTTAATATTTATTTTTACCTGGCTACGGAGAACTTCATTACGATTATTATTTAACTGTACCCTACAAAATTAAAAATAGAATCAGCTTGTTTTGGTGATGTTAATGCATTCTCACCTGAACGGGATGGTTATTGTCTGAAAATATAATTAATTAATTTGAGATAACCATGAAAACTGTAAAAAAACTTCCATTAGCTATGGCGGTTATCGCCGCGCTTTGCCCGCTTTCCTCTGTAATGGCACAAGATTTTACTCAGGACCAAATCGACGCCATCGTGGCCAAGGCCGTTGATAAAGCGCTGGCGGACCGCCAGGCCAAAATGGACGCCGCCGCCGCGAAAAAGGTGGACCTGGAGACCAACCCACAAACCGCTGCGCAGTCGCCGGATCTGGCGATTCCATTCGGCCTGAAGTTTAGCGGCTACGCCCGCTACGGCGCGCATTTCCAGACTGGCGATCAGAAATATGTCGGCGTTGATGGCTCTTACAACGGTGCCTCGGCGATTGGTCGTCTCGGTAACGAAGGCAACGGCGGCGAATTCCAGATAACCAAAGCCTTTAAGAGCAGCAAAGGCGCTATCTGGGATATTAACGTCATGTTCGATCACTGGAGTGACGAAGTTAACCTGAAAAAAGCCTACGTCGGCGTGACCAACGTGCTGGAGTCCAACCCTAACGCCTATATCTGGGCCGGTCGTGACTTCCACCAGCGTCCGCAACAGGGTATCAACGACTACTTCTGGATGAACCACGACGGCCAGGGTGCCGGGGTGAAAAACTTTGATATTGGCGGCGTGCAGTTCGACGTTGCGGGCGTTTCGCAGGTGAAATCCTGTAGTCCGGAAGTGATGGCCGATGAATCAAACCCATCGCGCATCACCTGTACCGGCAGCTCCGACACCGGGGATGACGGCCACTACGCATTGACCACCAAAACTCATAACATCAAAGCGGGCCCAATCGACGTTGAGGTTTACGCCAACTACGGCTTTGATTCTAAAGCGGTGGATAACGACGCGCAGCTGGATGCCTGGCAGGGCGGGCTGTTGCTGAGCCACACCAACGACAGCGGCGTGAACAAAGTTATCCTGCGTTACTCCGATAACTCAGATAACAGCGTCTACAACAAAACCGACGGCTTAACCGCCATCTACGCCAGCTTTGAAGGCAACTATAAGTTTACGCAGCAGGCGCAGATCGAATACCTGCTGGCCTTCCACGATTATGACAACAGCAAAGACAACACAGACAACCGTAAAAACTACGGCGCGATTGTGCGTCCAATGTACTTCTGGAATGACGTGCACTCGACCTGGCTGGAAGCGGGCTATCAGCGCGTAGATTACGATCAGGGCGGGGATAACCACGGCTGGAAGCTGACCCTGTCGCAGAACATCGCCATCGGTATGGGGCCTGAGTTCCGTCCAATGCTGCGTTTCTACGTGACCGGCGGTCAGGTCGACAACAAACGTACGGCGAAGGTGAATGGCACCGACGATCAGCAGCTGGATTCGCTGAACGTCGGCGGCATGTTCGAAGCCTGGTTCTAAGCTAAAACGCAAGCCGGTTCCCCTCTCTCTTCTTCAGGGAGGGGGGGGCCGCCTTACTTCTGCCCTAATCTCTTCGCTATTCGCTCCAGCTTCATCATCAGCAGTAACGTTATCGCCACCAGCACGATGGTCAACGCCGCGCCATCGGCAATATTTCCACGATCGGTCAGGCTAAATATGGTGACCGGAAGCGTGGTCCATCCCGGTGGATAAATCATTACCGTCGCCCCCAGTTCGCCCATCGACAGCGAGAGGCTCAGCGCCAGCGCCGACATCATCCACGGCATCAGCAGCGGTAACGTCACGTGGCGCAGGCGATACCACGGCGAGGCGCCTAGGCTTGAGGCGACGTTTTCAATATCCGCCGACACGCGCGCCAGCCCGGTTGAGACGTTGCTGAACGTGAAAGCTGACACCAGTACGAAGTGCGCCGTCAGCACAATCCACAGCGTGCCATTCATTTGCAGCGGCCCCTGGCTGAACGCCACCAGAATTCCCAAGCCGATGGATACGGAAGGGATCGCGCTTGGCAGATAAAACAGCATACTCAGCCAACGCTGTGCCTTCACGCCATACTGACGCAGCGCCAGCGCCGCCCAAGCGCCGCACAGCAGCGCGAACAGGCTGGCACAAAAGCCGATAACCAGACTGGAAAACAGCGCATCCCACGCGGCGCCGCGGAAGGCGTTGACGAAATGGATAAGGGTGAAGCCGCTTGGCAGAATTCCGTTCCACTGCTGGCTGAGGCTGGACATTAAAATCACCGCCAGCGGTAGGAAAAAGAACAGCGTAAACAACGTGGTCGCGACCAATCCCGCCGCAACGCGCCCCTTGCGTGACCAAATCAACATGGTTAGCTCCTTTTTCCACTACGCGCTGCCGCCAGCCGATACAAAGCAAACAGCCCCAGCGACAGCAGAATATTCATCAACGCAATCATGCAGGCGACGCTGTAGTCAGACTCCAGAATCGCTTTGCTGTAAACCATCATCGGCAGGGTATTCACGCCTTTGGCACCAATGAACAGCACGATGCCGAACTCGTTGGTGGTCAGCAGCAGACACAGGCTACCGCCAGCCAATAGCGCCGGCAGCGCCGCGGGGAAAATGACCTGCGTAATCACCCGCAGCGGGTGGGCACCGAGAATACTGGCGGCCTCCAGCTGACTTTTATCGATTTGCCTCAGCGCGGCCATCAGCGGGCGCATCACCAGCGGGGTAAACACGGTAATCTCCGCCAGGATCACCCCCTGCATGGAGTAGAGAAAGTTGACCGGCGGCAGTTCGAAATCAAACAGGCTCATCAACGCGCCGTTCAGCAGCCCCGCCGAGCCATAGATGAAGGTAAACGCCAGGGTGATTAAAAAGGTCGGTAGCGCAATAAAGGTATCAACCACCCGACCAATCAGGTCGCTGCCGGGAAACGGAATGAACACCAGAATCAGCGACATCACGCTGCCCAGCACTAAACACCCGGCGGTGGCCAGCAGCGCGATTTGCAGCGTGTTCATCAGCGCCATCATAAAGCGTTTCGACTCAATCACCTGCCAGAATGTTTGCAGGCCGATATTGCCGCTGTTATCGCGTAGCGCCTGCTCAACAATCAGCGACAGCGGCCAGAAGAACAGCGTTGCCAGCACCAGCAGCGGCAAAGACAGCCACAGTAACGGGCGCAGAAGCGGGGTCGATTTTTCCAGCGTTAGGGTGAGCGACATCGTTACACCTCAATCAGGACAGCGTCATCAGGCTCAAACCACAGCGCCAGCCGGTCACCGGCCTGCGGCAGCGGATTCACGTGGGTCATCACGATACGGACCGATTCCCCGCCGACATCACACAGCAGATGGGTTAAATCCCCCTGCCAGTGCACCGATTGCAGGGTGGCGTTGAAGCGGTTGCTGTTGGCCGAACGCGGCGTCAGGCTCATATGCTGCGGGCGAATGCACAGCAGTTTGTTATAACCGTGATGGCTGCCCTGGCTAAACGCGCGAATCACCGCGCCGCCGCAGCTCACATCCACCAGCCCTGGCGCATCGCTGACGCCCAGCGCGGTAGCGGAAAGAATATTGGCCCGGCCGAGGAATTCAGCGGCAAAGCGGTTAGGCGGATGCTGGTACAGCGCGCGGGTTTCACCGTGAGCAATCATCGAACCGTCTTTCATAATGCCGATTTTGTCGGCCAGCGTAAGCGCTTCGGTTTGATCGTGGGTGACGTAAAGAATGGTTAATTCCGGCATTTCACGGTGAAGACGGGCAATTTCCTCCACCATATTGTGGCGAATTTGCGCATCCAGCGCGGAGAGCGGCTCATCCAGCAGCAGCACGCGCGGGCGCACGGCAATGGCACGGGCAATCGCCACACGCTGCTGCTGCCCACCGGAAAGCTGATGCGGATAGCGGGTGGCGTAATCGCTCATCCCTACCGTTTTGAGCGCCTGCACCACGCGTTCATTGATCAACGCTTTAGGCTGCTTCTGCGCCCGCAGGCCAAACGCGACGTTATCTTCCACTTTGAGATGGGGGAACAGCGCGTAGTTTTGTACCACCATCGCCAGGCCGCGTTTGTAGGGCGGCAGATGGGTGACATCCGTATCACCAATCAAAATACGACCGCCCGCCGGCTGGGCAAACCCCGCTACCGCGCGCAGCACCGTGGTTTTTCCCGAACCGGAAGGGCCAATCAGCGCCAGAACTTCTCCGGGTTCAATGGTTAAAGAGAGCGGTTTGAGTACCACGTTGCCGTGATACGCCACGCGCAGCGAGTCGAGGACAATCCCCGATGTTCCCTGCGTTGCAGGGGGGTGAGCGGCGGTCGTTTTCATTAACATCAGGCTTACTCGCTGTCGGTCGCTTTGTGCCATTGGGCGATATCAGACGACAGCGATACCGCGACGTCATCCCAGTTTGGCTGCCAGCTTTGCACGCCCGCAAGCGCTGCGGTCGCCGCTTTATAGTGCGCATCTTCCGGCGTCACATCGCTGCGTACCGGCATCCCCCAGGAGAGCGCGCTGACGCTGGTTTGCGCCTCTTTGCTCAGCAGGAAGTTAATCAGCTTTTTGCCGTTTTCGCTCTCCGGGGCACCCTGGACTAAGCCAATCACGTAAGGGATCGCCAGCGCGCTGCGCTCGCCCTTGTCGTTGGCTGGCCAGAAGATCTTCACGTTAGGGTTACGTTCCATCTGCGCCAGGTTCATCTGCAGGTCGCCGTTGGCCACGTACAGTTCACCCTTATTGACCAGCGCGGTCAGTTTGCCGGTTGACGCCGATGGCCCAACGTTATTGGCCTGTAGCTTGCCCAGATAATCAAACCCGGCCTCTTTACCGCCGAAGCTGTGGAAGGCTTGTAGCATCACCGCGGTACCGTCTGCTGCCTGGCCCGGCGTGGAATATTGCAGTTTGTTTTTGTATTTGCCGTCGAGCAAATCTTGCCAGCTGGCGGGGGCGGTTTTCAGCAGTTTGTCGTTGTAGATAAAGCTCAGATAGTTCTTCACCAGCGGCGAGTAGGACTCGTTCGCCCCCGGAATTGACGCGGCGGATTCGGTTTTAAAGTTTGCCAGCAGCTTTTCCGCCGCCGCACGCTGAATGAACGGCGGCGCGGTGACCAGCACATCAGCCTGCGGGTTGGTGCGCTCTTTGGCCAGACGCTCAACCACCACGCCACCGCCGCCTTCAACGTAGCGTACGGTAATGCCGGTCGCTTTAGTGAACGCGTCAAACTGCGTCTGATACCAGCTGTTATCGCCATCGTGCAAACCATCGATGGAGTAGACGGTGACCACCGATTCCGCCCAGGAAGGGGCGCTGGCGAGTGCAAAAACGGACAGCAGAGCAAGTCGGGAGAGTTTCATCGTAATAGCCTCGTAGCGTATGTTTTGTTTTCTGGCCTATACCAGATTTGCTTTTTACGCTAAACGCCGATTATGACAAAACGATGAAAGGGAGAAGAAAAGTGCGAAATGTCACCGGAGGAGCACGGCGCTCCCCCGGTTTTTTTCAGTGGGTATCCACTTCAATACGCAGGCTGTCGTGACGCCAGTACTCAATATCCAGATCGAGCACACGACCATGCTGATCGTAGTTGAGGCGGCGCAGCAGCAGCGCCGGGCGCCCTTCCATCACGCCCAGCGCCTGCGCGGCCTGCGCGGGCATCGCGGTCGGATAAAACGACAGGTGCATGCTGGTATAGACAAGGTTGTAGTTGGCCTCATACACCTCGGTCAGGCTGCCGTTGAGATCGTACTTCAACAGCTCCGGCACGCGGGCCGGCAGGCAGTGGTTTTCGCAGTAGCAAACCGCGCGACCATCGGCGTAACGCAGACGCGTCAGCAGATAGATTTGGTCGAACGGCTGTAGCTGTAGCGGCTCCATCACCCCGACCGGCACGGTGGTCAACTGCCCGCTCAATAACGCGGTTTTCGGCTCGCGCCCCTGTTCGCGGCACAGCTTATGGAAGTTGGTGTTTTGGGTCGGATCCAGCCACAGGCGTTCAGGAGTGACAAACCAGCCGCGACGATCGGCTCGCCAGATAAGCCCGCTGGACTCCAGCTGCGCCAGACTTTCACGAATGGTAATGCGCGTGGTGTTGAAGATCGCGCACAGTTCACGTTCAGACGGCAGCTTATCGCCGCTTTTTAACGCGCCGCTTTGAATACGCGCCTGTAGCTGCGCCTTGATTAGCAGGTATTGGGGAATATCGCCCGGGATAGATTTCATGCTCGCTCGCTGTCACTTTTCCTGTCGTCATTATACAGATAAATACGCCAAATCCTTCGCGCTACTCACCTAGATGCTGCCTGAAGGATGACGGGAATAGATGAATTTTTTGTTGCAGCGCCATTTTCCCTTTGACCGTTTGCGAGAAAGATCGTCATGATAAATACAAATCTGGTATAGACCAAAGGTAAATAACATGACTTCACGTAACTATCTGCTGCTGACCCCTGGCCCGTTGACCACCTCACGCACCGTGAAAGAAGCAATGCTGTTCGACAGCTGTACCTGGGATGACGATTACAACCTTGGCGTCGTCGAAGAGATCCGCCATCAGCTCACGTCGCTCGCCACCAAAGTGGCAGGCTACACCTCGGTGCTGTTACAGGGCAGCGGCAGCTATGCCGTTGAAGCCGTGCTGGGCAGCACGCTTGCGCCGCAGGATAAGGTGCTGATTATCAGTAACGGCGCGTACGGCGCACGCATGGTGGAAATGGCAACGATGATGGAAATCGCCCACCACGCCTATGATTGCGGCGAAGTGACTCGCCCTGACGTCACGGCTATCGAGGAAATCCTGCTGGCTGACAAATCCATCACGCATATCGCCATGGTCCACAGTGAGACCACCACCGGGATGCTCAACCCTATCGCCGAGGTTGGCGCGCTGGCGCAGCGGTACGGCAAAACCTATATCGTTGACGCCATGAGTAGTTTTGGCGGCATCCCGATGGATATTGCCGCGCTGAACATCGACTATCTGATCAGCTCCGCCAACAAATGCATTCAGGGAGTACCGGGGTTTGCCTTCGTGATAGCCCGTGCGGATAAACTGGCTAAGTGCCAAGGCCGCTCTCGTTCCCTGTCGCTGGATCTCTACGCCCAATGGCGCTGTATGGAGGATAACCACGGCAAGTGGCGCTTTACCTCGCCGACGCATACCGTGCTGGCGTTCGCCCAGGCGCTGAAAGAACTCGCCGATGAAGGCGGCGTTTCCGCACGCTATCAGCGTTACCAGCAAAACCAGCGCCGACTGGTTGCCGGGATGCGCGAACTGGGCTTTAGCACCCTGCTGGACGATGAGCTGCATTCGCCGATCATCACCGCATTTTATTCACCGGAGAACCCACAGTATCGCTTCAAAGAGTTTTACAGCTTACTGAAAGAACAAGGTTTTGTTATCTATCCTGGCAAGGTTTCGCAAAGTGATTGCTTCCGCATCGGCAACATTGGCGAAGTCTACGATACGGATATCTCTGCCCTGCTCACCACCATCAAAAATGCCATGTACTGGACGAAATAAGGAGCCAACATGAATCGTATCAATGCAGTGATCCTCGATTGGGCCGGTACCACCGTTGATTTTGGCTCCTTTGCGCCAACGCAGATCTTCGTCGAAGCCTTTCGCCGAGCGTTTGGCGTAGAAATCACCCTCGCCGAAGCGCGGGTGCCGATGGGGCTGGGCAAATGGCAGCATATTGAAGCGCTGGGAAAACTCCCCTCCGTGGATGCACGCTGGCAGGCCAAATTTGGCCGTTCGATGACGTCTGAGGATATCGACGCTATTTATGCGACCTTTATGCCGCTACAAATCGCCAAAGTCGTTGATTTTTCTGCACCGATAGCAGGGGTTATCGACACAATCGCCGCATTACGCGCTGACAATATCAAAATTGGCTCCTGCTCCGGCTACCCTCGCGCGGTGATGGAAAAGCTGGTTCCCGCCGCCGCGCAACACGGCTATGCGCCGGACCACTGGGTCGCCACTGACGATCTGGCCGCCGGTGGGCGTCCGGGCCCATGGATGGCGCTGCAAAATGTGATCACGCTAGGGATTGATTCCGTTGCCCATTGCGTGAAGGTCGATGACGCCGCGCCGGGAATTACCGAGGGGCTTAATGCCGGGATGTGGAGCGTGGGCCTTGCGGTATCCGGTAATGAATTCGGGGCCACATGGGAAGAGTATCAGGCGATGCCGGTAGAAGAAATTGCCACCCGCCGCGAGCGCGCGGCCGGGAAACTCTACGCCGCAGGGGCGCACTATGTGGTGGATTCGCTGGCGGATTTACCGGGCGTCATTGCCGATATTAACGCCCGTATGGCGAAGGGCGAGCGCCCGTAAACGCCGCTTTTATCCAGCCTGCCGGGCAATAATGCCGCAGGCTGGATAAAGCGTTCACAAGGTTTTCCAGTCAAACTAAGACTTAATCTTCACCTTAACGGTCACCAGCAGCGCGGTGAGCAGCATCAATATGCCGGAGAGAATCAGCGGCGAAACCAGGCCCAGACGATCTAACGCAAAACCACCCACCGCCGCACCACAGGTATTCGCCAACTGAATGACTGCAACCTGAATAGAACCGGCTTTTTCCGCCAGATCGGCCAGCGAGCGGGTGATCCACGTTGACCAGCCGACCGGTATCAGCGCAAATGCCAGCCCCCAGATAATCGCAATGCCCGCCGCCACCACTTTATCGTTGCCCCACAGCACCAGCACCAGCGCGCTCAAAGCCAGCACGAAAGGAGCACCGGCCAGCGCCAGTTTGACCGAACGCTTGAGAATGACCGACGAGAACGAGGTGCCGACAAAGCTGGCGATACCAAAACTCAGCAGCACCAGCGTCAGGCCATCGACGTCAAATCCGGCCAGATTCATATACACCGGACGAATGTAAGTGAAGAAGGCAAACTGCCCGGCGAACGACATAAAGATGGCAATCATTCCAGCCATCACGCCGGGACGCTGCAGCAGGCTGAACATGTTTTGTTTCTGGTGAGCGGGTTCACCCGGCAACGAAGGCAGGGCTTTGAGCACCCAAATCGTACACAGCACGCCCATCACCGCCGCGCCGTTAAAGACGTTACGCCAGCCGATGATGCCGCCTAAAAAGCTGCCCAGCGGCGCGGCAATCACCAGCGCAATTGACACCGCGCCAAATATCACCGACAGCGCTTTCGGCACCGTCCGCGCGGGAACGAGACGCATGGTCAACGACGCCGACATGGCCCAGAACCCGCCCAGCGCCAGCCCTAAACAGGCACGGCCTAACAGCAGCAGCGTGAATGAGTTGGAGAACGACACCAGCAGACAAGAGAGCGTGAGCAGGACAGAAAACAGAATCACCACGTAGCGGCGGTTGGTGGCACCGATCGCCTGGGTAATGAACAGGCTGGCGAACATGGCGACAAATGCGGTGACTGTAACCGACTGCCCGGCCACGCCCTCAGAAATCCCCAGATCCTGCGCCATCGGCGTCAGTAGGCTGACCGGTAGAAACTCGACGGTAATCAGGCAGGCGACGCAAAACGCGACGGCAAACACTGCCGACCAGTTGGGCCGCGCGACGCCCTCAGCGCGGGTTTTTTCTTCGATATGTGTGCTCATTATTGTTACCTGCGGAGGAGTTTTTGGAGAAAAGCCACGCAGTGTAACATTTTAGATGTGACGTATTTAACGTTTTGGCAACTGCCGTCGCGGTATCGCATTTTCTCAGCGGCCCGGATAGGCGCTGAAACCTATTCGGGCGACTGAATCATTCACCGCGCGCCGATTTGACCAGACCGCTAATCCACTCCTGATGGCCGTTAATCATCGGATTCGGCAGGGTACGCGCCAGCTCCTGTGCCGGAACGCCAATCTGTGATTCCTGGGTCAGGATACGCACGCGGCCGCCAGGTAAATCTTCAAACAGCCAGGCGTGAATCACGTCGAGACGCGTGGTGGCATCGCCTTCAGCCCAACCGTGCCACGCGATACGAGCGGCCTGGCCATCAACCGGCGGCACATATTCCGTGATTTGCGCTTCAATCGGGAAACCGAAGGTGGAAAAACGGAAACGGGCGTTGGCGCTGAGTCGTGGGCCGCTGCCATCGTGGAAGTGAATATCGGCGACGTTGCTGTAATAGGTTGGCCACCGCGTGGTGTCATCAAGCTGCGCCCAGATCTGTTTGGCAGTCAGGCCGCTAACGATGATTTCATTGGAGGCAAAGTTGTCGGTGGTGCCCGGCAGATACGCTTCTGGCCAGACGATGGCGCTTTGTTGCATGGACTGTTTCATGATGAACCTCGTGAGTCATATTGTTGACGAGGTTCATCATGCATCCGTGAGTGATATAAATATAATCACCATTATAAATAACCAACATCACGTTACGTGATATCAGTGCAGCCAGTGGACACCATTTTCTTCGTGGAACAATGCGTTATAGCGATGCTGGAACGCGTTCAGCTCATTAAAATCCGGCTCCAGTTCACGCATAAAGCTCATCGCCAGACGTATCTGGGCGTCGGTTATCGGCGCCGCCAGACGGGCTTTTTGCAGCAGCCGGTGCCAGCGCACCAGCGTTTGCTCACTGCCGTCGACGATGCATACCTGCCAAATCAGCAATACCTGCGCCGCATTCTGCAAATGCGCTTCATTTGGCCGTTCCAGGTAGCGTAAATACTCATCGCCCTGCGTTTTTCCCAGCTGGTCAATCATCGATTCAACCGGCTCCGGCGTAATCGCCAATCGCTCACTTAAACGGCGAATCGCCCGTCGCGGCCCGGAAGTGAGTATCCGAAACCCGACAACAAAGACCACGACCAATGTGGCCAGCATAATCCAGACCATGAGTTCTCCTGTCTCTTTAGCGCTCATGATATCTGGAAACCACCCACCTGTACTAATCCACCAGCGTGATCTTCAGCGCAAATAACACAGCCACCGCGACCACGCACAGATTCAGCTCGCGCCAGCGTCCGGTAAACAGTTTCATAATGCAGTAGGACATAAAGCCCAGCGCGATCCCTTCGGTGATAGAGAAACTAAACGGCATCATCACGGTGGTAATAAACGCGGGCACCGATTCGGTCAAGTCATCCCAGTTGACCCGCGCCAGGCTCGATGTCATCAGCACGCCGACGAAAATCAGCGCCCCCGCCGTAGCATAGGCGGGAACCATCCCCACCAGCGGCGAGAAGAACATCACCAGTAAGAACAAGACGCCAACCACAATGGCCGTCAGCCCCGTACGGCCGCCGACCGCTACGCCGGAAGTGCTCTCAATATACGCGGTGACTGAAGAAGTGCCGATAAAGGCCCCGGCGATTGAACTGAGGCTATCGACATACAACGCTCTATTCATGCCGGGGAATTTACCATTACTATCGATTAGCCCAGCTTTATCCGTGACACCAATTAATGTCCCTGATGAATCAAATAAATTGATCAGCATAAAAGAAAAAATAATCCCGGCCAGATCAAGCGATAACGCGCCGCGTAAATCAACCTCACCGATCACGCCGCTAATACTTGGTGGAATAGAATAGACGCCATTAAAATGAACATCACCGAAAAATAACCCGCAGCAGGATGTCACCACAATGGAAACCAGCACCGCCGCATGGAAATTTCGTGATGACAGGACGGCGATAATAAAGAAGCCTAAAACACCAAGCAGTACGGAATGAGAATTTAAGTCACCAATAGCGACCAGCGTATCTTTGTTGGCGATAATGACGCCAGCATTTTTTAACCCCATTAGCGCAATAAATAAGCCAATGCCGCTGGTGATGCCGACGCGTAAATTGACGGGGATATTTGAAATCATCCAGTAACGAATCCGAAAAAGCGTCAGTAAAAATAATCCGACAGCTCCCCAGAATATGGCTCCCATCCCCGTTTGCCAGCTGACCCCGACCGCCCCTACCACGACGAAGGCGAAAAAGGCATTCAGGCCCATCGCCGGTGCCAGAGCCACGGGAAGGTTAGCAATGAGTCCCATTGCGATGCTGCCTATACCGGCAATCAGGCAGGTGGTGACAAACACCACCTTGGGGTCCATTTGCGCGGCGCCCAGTATTTGAGGGTTGACGAACACGATGTACACCATGGTTAAAAAAGTTGTCATCCCGGCAATCATTTCGGTACGCACGGTCGTACCATGTTGATGAAGTTTAAATAACCTGGCAAGACGACCTGATTTATTATTTACATCATCAACTAACTGACCTTTCATTTTTTCGTCCATTTATTCAGAGATAATGTCATCTCTTTTTAAAGTATCTACCAACCTTGATTCAGTGATTGCAATCACATTGCCAAGGTACGTTAGTCGATAGACTGAAAATAATTACCAGGAATGTTTTGTGATAAATAATAATCAAATTGATAAAATCAAAATGAGAAAAACATGAATAATCCCATTAACCATAAATTTCATTATATTAGTCGCCAGGAACAGCAGGAATTGTTAGCTGTTTCTCGTGGCGAGGCCGTTGCCGATTATATTATTGATAATGTCCGGCTGCTTGATTTAATCAATGGCGGTGAAATCGCCGGCCCTATCGTGATTAAGGGGAGACATATTGCCGGAATCGGCGTCGAGTACACTGATGCCCCCGCACGGCAGTACGTCGATGCGCACGGCGCTACGGCGGTTCCCGGCTTTATCGATGCCCACTTACATATTGAGTCCAGCATGATGACGCCGGTCACGTTTGAAACGGCGACGCTGCCGCGCGGGCTCACCACCGTTATTTGCGATCCGCATGAAATCGTCAACGTTATGGGTGAAACCGGGTTTGCCTGGTTCGTCCGCTGTGCCGAACAGGCCATGCAAAACCAGTATCTGCAGGTCAGCTCCTGCGTGCCTGCGCTGGCGGGCTGCGATGTAAACGGCGCGGACTTTCCCCTCGAAAAAATGGTGAAATGGCGCGATCACCCGTTGGTCACCGGGCTGGCGGAGATGATGGACTATCCCGGCGTAATCGCCGGACAAGACGTTCAGCTCAACAAAATTGACGCCTTCCGCCGACTGACAATCGACGGCCACTGCCCGGGATTGGGCGGTAAGGCGCTGAACGCCTACATCGCGGCCGGAGTGGAAAACTGCCACGAAAGCTATCTGCTGGAAGAGGGACGACGCAAACTCGAACTGGGTATGGCACTGATGATGCGAGAAGGGTCGGCCGCCCGTAATCTCAACGCGCTGGCTCCGCTGCTGAACGCCTTCAATAGCCCGCTGTGTATGCTGTGTACCGACGATCGCAACCCTTGGGAGATTGCCCACGAAGGGCATATCGACGCGCTGATTCGCCGTCTCATTTTACAGCATAACGTACCGCCTCACGTGGCCTATCGCGTCGCCAGCTGGTCCGCCGCGCGCCACTTTGGCCTGCATCATCTGGGCCTTGTGGCACCGGGAAAACAGGCCGATATTGTGCTGCTAAGCGATGTCCGCAACGTGACGGTGCAGCAGGTGTTTATCAAAGGTCAGCCTATTGATGCCGACACCCTCCAGTCGCAGGAGCCCACCCGGCTTGAGCAAACGGCCCCGCCGTATGGCAACACCATTGCCCGCCAGCCCATTTCCGCGAGCGATTTCGTCCTGCACTTCACGCCTGGCAAGCGCTACCGGGTGATCGAAGTGATTGCCAACGAGCTGGTGACGCCCGCCGGATCCACGCGGTACACGGAGAATGGCTTTGAACGTGAGGATATTTGCTACATCGCGGTGCTCGATCGCTATGGTCACCAGCTTCCTCCGGCCTGTGGTTTGTTGGGCCACTTTGGGTTACGCGAAGGCGCGCTGGCCTCGACTGTCAGCCATGACAGCCATAATATTGTGGTGATCGGTCGTCGCGCCGAGGAGATGGCGCTGGCGGTGAATCAGGTGATTGCCGATGGTGGCGGGCAGTGCGTGGTGCGCGAAGGCAAAGTACAAAGCCACCTGCCGCTGCCTATTGCAGGCCTTATGAGCACCGATACCGCCGACACGCTGGCGGCGAAAATCGACGATTTGAAGGCCGCTGGCCGCGCTTGCGGTTCGCTCCCGGATGAGCCGTTTATCCAGATGGCGTTCCTCTCGCTGCCGGTTATCCCGGCATTAAAACTCACCAGCATGGGGCTTTTTGACGGCGAAACGTTTACATTTACCGCTCAGGAGATCGCTGACTCGCATCAGAAAACCGCAACCGGAGAGTGAACCAGGGGATGAAAACGGATATCCGTACGCTCGACCTTAACCTGCTGAAAACGCTGGATGCACTGCTTGATGAACGCAGCGTGACGCGCGCGGCGGCACGATTGTCGCTCACGCAGCCCGCCGTCAGCGGTATGTTGACCCGTCTACGGGATAACTTCGACGACCCGCTATTTATTCGCGCACCGCACGGCATGGTGCCCACGCTGCGCGCCCAGCAGCTCGCGCCGACGGTGAAAAAGATTCTGAGCGATATCAATGCACTGCTGCAGCCCACCGAGTTTGATCCGCGCACCGCCGAACTTACTTTTACCCTCGCCGCCACCGACTACGCCCTAAAGGCGGTGGTGGTGCCGTTTATTGCCGCGCTGAAAGTGCAGGCACCGGGTATCCGCGTACGGGTGGTTCCGGTCGAACCCGAGCGGTTAGGCAGCCAGTTTGAGCAGGGAAAGATCGATCTCGCGCTGCTCACGCCCAATACCACCCCCGGCGACCTGCACAGCCGCACGCTGTACGAGGAGCGCTACGTCTGCATGCTGCGCGCCGAGCATCCGGACGCCCAACGGCCGCTGACGCTCGACCGCTTCTGCTCGCTGGAGCATATTCTGGTCTCCTATGAAGGAGAAAGTTTCTGGGGTGTCACCGACGATGCGCTGGCGAAAGTCGGCCGCAAGCGGCGTATTGGGCTGTCGGTGAGCAGTTTCCTGGTGCTGCCGGAGATGCTGGCGGTAAGCGAAATGATCGCGGTCGTGCCCAGCCGAATGGCCCGTTCACCGGCTTTGATTTGCGTCCAGCAACCGCCGGTCGAGATTCAGGGCTTCACCAAAAGCATGGCCTGGCACGAACGCAGCCACCGCGACGCGGCGCAGCAGTGGTTGCGTGAACTGCTGCATGAAACTAGCCAGCGCGAAGCATAAAAAAAGCCCGGCGCAGTGGCCGGGCAAACATTACTGCCTACATACTCAAGCGGTTTTTAACTGCTGAATTTTCTTTTCGCGGCGAATTTTACGTTCTTCAAATACCGCCACCACGGCCATCAGGCAGATACAGCCGATAGCGGCAGCATCCAGCGCGGCGAAGGTGCCCGCCCAGCCGGTCAGGCCAAAGACTGGCGTACCGTCGGCAATCATCCCGAGGCCGAGCTTAGCGAAGCTGTCACCGATAAGATAAGCGAAGGTGCCTTTAATGCCGTCTGCCGCGCCAATCGCTTTTTTCGGCACAAAACCAACCGCCGCCACGCCGATTAACAGCTGTGGACCAAACACCAGGAAACCAAGGGCAAACAGCGAAGCCAGATAAACGTACTGGTTGCTGGCGTGCTGATAGACTCCGAGGGTAGCGATGATTAACGCCAGCGCCACGCAGGCCACCAGCGCACGACGACCATTTGCCAGGTCAGAGAGCCAGCCCCACAGCAGCGTGCCGACCAGCGCACCCACTTCAAACAGGGTAAAGCCCTGAATCGCCACCTCTTTGGAGAGCTTCAGCTCCTGGAAGGCATAGACGGTAGACCACTGATCGATACCGATACGCACCACGTACAGGAAGATGTTGGAGAAGCACAGCAGCCAGATAACTTTGTTTTTCAGCACGTACTCAACAAAGATCTGCCATTTGGTCATCTCATTTTCTTCGGTCTCTTTGTCCTCTTCGCTGATCTCTTCGCCAAACAGCTCTTCCGCTTTGCCAAGGCCGTAAGATTCCGGGGAGTCGCTGCCATAGCGCAGGCCAATAAAGCCGACAATCAGGGCAATAATCGACGGGAAGACAAACATGCCGATAACGTGGCCGTCGAACAGGACGTTGGCACCAAACAGAGCCACACCCGCCGCACCCGCGCCGCCGAGGTTGTGGGAAATGTTCCACATCCCGAGATAGGAGCCGCGCTTACGGCGCGGCGTCCATTTGGTAATGGTGGAATAGCTGCACGAGCCACCGGTGCTCTGGAAGAAACCGCTCAGCGCGTAAAAGGCAATCATCAGGAACAGGCTGGTCGAACCCGCGCCCATGCTGGCGCTGAAGCCGAGCATACAGATGGCGGAGAGGATCAGCATAAACGGCAGGAACTGCTTGGTATTTTTGCCGTCGGCGTAGTAGGAAACCAGCGTTTTACCCACGCCGTAGGTGATGGAGAAGCCCAGGCCAATCATCCCCAGCTGCGTCATGCTCAGCCCATAGGTGGAGATCATGTCGTTCTGCGCGATGTTGAAGTTTTTGCGGATCAGGTACATGGTCAGGTAGCCGATGAAGACCACCAGATAGGACTGCATGAACGGCTTGAACCACATTTTACGCCGCACATCGAGCGGCAGATCCAGGGTCGGTTTACGCACCTGGTTTAAGAAGGCCAGCATGATTGGGTTACTCCTGAGCTGATTTTTATACCTGCGAATAGCAGGCATTGTAAAAATCAGCCGGGAGAGATGCCTGAGACAGCGTCCAGGTGAAACCGGGAAAATTTCCTAGTTTTAGGCCATTCAACGTAGAAAGGTGAAGCGGGTCACGCTTCGCGCGGTGCCTGAGCGTTTAAGAACGGCAGCAGTAGCAGCGCGGAAATCCCCGCCGCGATGGCGATCACCACGAAAAAGCCGGTCCAGTGCCAGACTTCCATCACCTTCGCCAGCGGCCAGCCGGAGAGCGATGCGCCAAGATAGGCGAACAGCCCAACAAACCCGGTGGCAGCGCCTGCCGCCTCTTTGTGCGAACACTCAGCCGCCGCCATACCAATCAGCATCTGCGGGCCAAAGACGAAAAATCCGGTGGTGAAGAAGCACGCCGCCTGCATCACGTAGCTGGCAAACGGCATCAGCCACAGCGAGCCCACCGAGAGTAAAATCCCGGCGGCAAAAATCAGGTTCATCGGCCCACGGTTGCCGTTAAACAGCTTGTCCGATCCCCAACCCGCTACCAGCGCGCCGATAAATCCGCCCAGCTCGAACATGGTCACCGCGGTATTGGCGGTCACCAGATCCACGCCCAGCGTCTCGGACATATACAAATTGCCCCAGTCGTTGATCGCCGCGCGCACCACGTACACCAGCACATAGCACAGGGAAAGCAGCCAGATATACGGGTTAAACAGCACGTATTTAGTGAGGATCTCTTGGCGGGTCAGCCCGGCGCCTTCCTGCTGCTGGGCGATTTCCAGCTCGTCGTGCCGCCAGTCGCCTATCGGCGGTAGACCGATGGCCTGCGGTCGGTCGCGTAGCCGCCAGCACAGGAAAATGCCGACCACTATCGCCATCGTCCCGGCCATCATCATCCCGGCGCGCCAGCCATAGTGCAGCGCCGCCGCCCCCATGACGATGGGGATCAGCGCCCCGCCGACGTTATGGGCGGTGTTCCACAGCGCCCACCAGCCGCCGCGTTCGGTACGCGAATACCACGCGGTCAATAGACGGGCGCAAACCGGCGATCCCCAGCCCTGGAAGAAGGCGTTCAGCGCCCATAGCACTGCGAAGGCCCACAGTGAGGTGGAGAAGCCGAACAGAATATTAACCACCCCGGTAGCAATCAGGCCGATGCCCATAAAATAACGGGCGTTGGAGCGGTCGCTGACAATACCGGAGACAAACTTCGACAGCCCGTAGGTGATGTAAAACAGCGTCGCCAGCAGGCCAATATCGCTGCGGGTCAGCACGCCGTTGGCGAGAATTTCCGGCACCGCGGCGTTAAAGCTTTTGCGGGTGAAATAGAACAGCGCGTAGCCGAGCCAGATGGTCAGCAGAATATGCCGCCGCCAGTAGCGATAACGGGCATCGACTTCCTGTTTATCGGTGATGAGCGGCGCATTAGCCGGGGCTCTAAAAAAGGTCAGCATCACCGCTCCTTAGACATGGCGCTGGGGCAACGACACGCTGACGCGTGTGCCGTGCATGCAGGAAATAGTCAGCGACCCACCCAGCGCAGCCACGCGTTCGCGCATCCCGGTGAGGCCAAAACCTTGTTGATTCGAACCCGGCGGCAGGCCGCTACCGTCGTCCTCAATCACCAGCATTAACCGTTCGTCCTGTTGCCAGCCCTGTAGCGTCACGGCGCTGGCACTGGCGTGCTTCACAATGTTGTTCAGCCCCTCCTGACAAACGCGGAACAGCGTGACGCGCAAACCTTCGCTGAGCGCAGACTCGTCTATCCGCCAGTCGAGATGGCTGACGATGCCACAGCTCTCCAGCTCCATTTCACGCAGCAGCGAACGGATGGCCTGTTCCAGCGTCAGGTCGTCGAGCTGGCGCGGGCGTAGACGCCCAAGCAAACGGCGCACCGAATCGTAGACTCCCAACGACAGCTGCTCGATATGCGCCCCGCTTTGCTTCACGCCGGTATTTTCCGGCGCCAGGCGCTGCACGATGCCTGCCTGAGTACGAATCGCGGTGATGGTCTGGCCGATATCGTCATGCAGTTCACGCGCCACGTCGCGGCGCACGCTCTCTTCAGTTTCCAGCAGCCGTTCCGCCAGCCGATGGTTACGCGCCAGCTCATTTTGCAGCGATTGGTTCAATTCGCGCAGACGCTGAATGCCTGCCCCCAGCAGCAGCCCGGTGAGGCTTTGCGCTAATAGCGAGAGCAGTAAATCCACCGGGTGATCGTGCCAGGTCTGGCTGGCAATCAGCGCGATGGCGTTCATCAGCGTCGCAATCAGAGCCCCCTGCCAGCCGTAGTGCCAGGCAAGCGCAATGATCGGCAGGGCGAGACAAAACGGCGTGAAGCGAGACAGTTCATCCGGCAGGCCAAGCTGGAGCCACAGGCTGACGCTAAACAGCAGCAGGTACCAGACCAGATGACGCCCGCGCCAGTTGACCGGCTGAGAAACCACCGCAGGGCCTAGCGGCAGCCAGGTGGTGCTGGTCAGATAGTGCCAGAAGACAAGGCAGATGGGTGCCAGCGTCAGCCCACCGGTAAGGGTCAACAGCAGCGCGTTGAGCGCTTCTTCCCCCTGCCCCAGCCACGGCAGCGATTGCAGCAGCGCGGCAGCGGTGAGCGCAGCGCCTTGTAACAGCAAAGTGCGCCAGTCGCGCTGATGCCGGTACCGCGAAATGAGCGCTACCGGCAGCAACGTCAGCAGACTTCCGATCATCAATATTGGCAGATGCGTCAGCGCCACTTCCTGCGCCAGCCAGAACAGCAGCAGCCATTCCGCCCCCAGCAGCACCGGCCAGTAACCGCGCGGGCATTGCAGCATCAACCCCAGACGCAGGCCGAACGGGAATAGCAGCACCGCCAGATCGGGCCGCTCGACCAGGTGCAGGCTGATACTCCACAGGCAGAACCATGCCGCCGAGAAGATAAAAAAGCAGGCAATAACGGTGATCAGACGGGAGAGGAGCGTTTTCATTGCCAGCCGTCAAACATCCGGCGGGCCAGCTCAACGTCGTTGCTGACGTTAAGCTTTTCCATCAAGTTAGCGCGATGTACGTGTACCGTCTTAGGCGACAGGCCTAGCTCGGCGGCGATCTCTTTCACTGCCATCCCCTGCGCCAGTTTTTCCGCCACCTGCCGCTCGCGCTTGGTCAACGGGTCCTGACGTCCAGCGGCCAGTTTGACGGCGATATCCGGCGTTAAATAGCAGCCGCCGGTGGCCACCGTATGGACCGCCGCGATCAGCTCGTCCGGGCTACAGCGCTTGGAGAGAAACCCGCGCGCACCGGCGTTTAGCGCCTGCTCTACCAACGCCGGGCTGTCGTGAACCGACAGCATGATCACCGCCATGCCTTTCGGTAGCTGGCTTAACAACTCGAGTCCGGAGATATCCGGCATTGAAATATCGCAGATACAGACCTGCACGCCGCGTCCGGGCAGCCCCGCCAGCGCCTCACGACCGGAACCGAATTCGGCGATCACCTGCAAGTCAGGCTCAAGCCCCAGCAGCTGCGCAAAGCCGGAGCGGACGATAAGGTGGTCGTCAATAAGGGCAACGGTGATCATGAATTCTGTCCTGGCGGGTAAAAAACGCGCTTACCTTAACCATAAGCGCGCTGGCGTTCAAGCTTTGAGCGGGTTACTCGAAGAAGACGGTGATTTTGTTAAACATCGACGGGTCAGATTGGTTACGCGCCACTTTCACCACGTCTTCCAGCTTGTCTATCTGGCTCATCATCTGCTCCAGACGCTGGTCATCGTTGACCAATAGCCAAATGCGGCTGTGGTCGCTGCCATGAATCGGTAGACATAGAATGCCTTCCACGTTGAACGCACGGCGGGCGAACAGCCCGCAGACGTGAGTCATAACGCCGGGATGGTTACGCACGGTGAGTTCGAGAATGACGTTGTCATGAGTCTGTTGTTGCATGGCTTATTCCCCCACCATTTCGGTATTTGCCGCACCCGGCGGCACCATCGGATACACTTTTTGCTGCGCGTCGATGCGCACGTGAATCAGCGCCGGACCTGGACGATTGATAATCGCCTGCAGCGCGGCCTGCGGGTCCGCTTCGTTGTTCAAATCGCAGGTATCGAGACCGAACCCTGCGGCAATTTGCATAAAGTTAATCATGCCGGGATAGGTGGCGGCAAACACACCCTGCGGGTAGAACAGGCTCTGCTGTTGATGCACCAGGCCCAGCGCTTCGTTGTTCATCAGGATGATTTTCACATCCAGCTGGTTTTCCGCGGCCGTCGCCATCTCCTGAATATTCATCATCAGGCTGCCGTCGCCGGAGAAGCACAGCACCTTTTTATCCGGGTTCGCCAGCGCAGCGCCAATCGCCGCAGGCAGACCAAAGCCCATGGTACCGAGGCCGCCGGAGGTCAGCCACTGGCGCGGACGGTTCAGCGGATAAGCCTGAGCGGTCCACATCTGGTGCTGGCCCACGTCGGTGGTGATAATGGCATTGTCGTCAACGCAGGCCGCAGCGGCGTTGATCAGGCCGTAATGGCTGAGCGGGTCGCCCGCTTCAGGGATCGCGCCCGGGAACTCTTGTTGCAGCTCGGCCACTTTGCCGCGCCATTCATCGCGCGGCTGCGCTTCAATCTGCGGCAGCAGTTGTGCCAGCACATCATCAACGTCCGCCTGAATCGCTACGTGCGCCTGCTTGATTTTACCCAGCTCGGCGCGGTCGATATCGACGTGAATAATTTTCGCATCCGGGCAGAACTCCGCCACTTTACCCGTCGCTCGGTCATCAAAACGCGCGCCTAAAACAACCAATAAATCAGACTGTTGCAAAATAAAGTTGGTGCTGCGCGCACCGTGCATCCCCAACATGCCTAACGACAGCGGGTGCGCTTTGGGCAACATCCCCAGCGCCATCAGCGTCATGGTGGTCGGCAGATTGGCTTTTTCGGCCAGCTCGCGAACGCGCGCCGGGGCGTTAATCACGCCACCGCCCAGATACAGCACCGGACGCTGGGCCGCGTTAATCATCGCCGCCGCTTCACTCACGCTTTCGGCGCTAAATTCCGGGGTCGGCGCACGGCCACCGGGTTCCGGCAGTTCGCTGATTTCAATTTCGGCGGTCTGTACATCCTTAGGAATGTCTATCCACACCGGTCCAGGACGTCCCGACTGCGCAATCCGGAAAGCATCAGCAATGACCTGCGGTAATTCATTGATGTTGCGGACTAAGTAGTTGTGTTTGGTGATGGGGATAGAGATACCGTAGGTGTCGACTTCCTGGAAAGCGTCGGTGCCGATTAACGAGGAGGCAACCTGACCGGTGATACACACCAGCGGAATGGAGTCGAGGCGCGCATCGGCAATGGCGGTCACCAGGTTGGTGGCGCCTGGGCCGCTACAGGCCATACAAACCGCCGGTTTGCCGTGGGTTCGCGCCATGCCCTGAGCGATAAAACCTGCGCCCTGCTCGTGGCGCGCCAGAATATGGCGGATCTGTTTGCTTTGGCTTAATGCGTCGTACAGCGGTAACACCGTACCGCCGGGAATGCCGGTGACCATGGTGATCCCCTGACGTTCCAGTAAATGAACGATCAATTGTGCGCCGGTAAAGCGCTGTGTTTGTGTTGTTGTGCCCGAACTTGCCATGCTCCAGTCCTTTTATTCTGGGCCGACTTTACGCTAAGGACTTCAAGTTGCAGGTGCGTTAACGGCAACTTGAGCCACTTCGCGTTTCCGGGCGGGGGGCTAGAAACTAAAAACCCCGCTCGGTTTGCGCCGGCGGGGTTTGGAATCGTGTGTGTTCCTGACCCTACGGCGCATTGCCGACGACCACCACCACACGCACGACGACAACCGCGGCTGGTAGCGCGGTTTTTAGTAGCGTCGAGGTCATCATGGATGGAGTCATTAAGGGTCTATCTCGAATTCATTAAGTGAATTCATACAAACACAGCTTTTTCATACTGACAATGGAAATATTTTCATCCGCGCAAAAATGCAGCAAAGATCACATTTCTACCGTCAGGAAAATAATCCAATCTGTCCCTTTTTCCCGCTATTTCTGGCCTTGGTTGCCGCCCGTCGGTTGTGTTACGTTTTGGTGAAATATCCCTGAGCAACGCATTATCATGACGCTTTCTGTTTTCTGCATTTTGCTGTTCGCCGCCCTACTGCACGCAACCTGGAACGCTATCGTCAAAGCGGGAAACGACAAGCTTTACTCGGCCATTGGCGTCACCGGCTCCGCCGCGCTGATTGCGCTACTGCTGCTGCCCTTCGCCCCCGCGCCCTCAAGCGCCAGCGTTCCGTTCCTGATTGCCTCGACGATTTTGCAGGTTATCTACACCGTGCTGGTGGCGAAGACCTATCAGATTTCAGATATGAGCCAAACCTATCCGCTGATGCGCGGCACCGCACCGCTGCTGGTCGCTATCGTTAGCGTGCTGCTGCTGGGCGACCATCTCTCGGCAATGGCCTGGTTCGGCATTGCGGTGATCTGTACGGCGATTTTGGGGATGGCGTTAAATGGCCGCTCAGGCTCGCAGTTGGGTGTTGTTTTGGCGCTGTTCAACGCCTGTATTATTGCCGGTTATACGCTTATCGACGGCACTGGCGTGCGCCTTTCAGGTTCCGCTTTTGGCTACACGGTGTGGTCATTTTTCCTTAACGGCAGCAGCCTGCTGGCGTGGGCAATGATGACCCGCCGCCGGGAGGCATCGCGCTATCTGACGCAGCACTGGAAGAAAGGTTTACTGGGGGGAATGGGCACCATGGGCTCTTATGGCCTGGCGCTGTGGGCGATGACTCAGGCCCCGCTAGCGGTGGTTGCGGCCCTGCGCGAAAGCTCTATTTTGTTCGGTGCCATCATCGCCTGGCTGCTGCTCAAAGAGCGCGTTTCCGGCCTGCGTTTCTTTGCTGCCTTCGGCATCGCCGCCGGTGCCATTTTGCTGCGCCTCTCCTGAAAATACTGGCAACTATTGTTGCCGTTTAACGTGTATAAATCCTGCCTGCATCACACATTTCATTTACATGATAGATGGTTAAATCATCATCTCGTTATGGTAGATTCCTCTCGCTTTTAGCGTATTAGCTAGACATTTATTCTTATAAACCTAATTTTTATAAAGTTATCAGCGAAATGAAAAGAGACAGAAACGTCAATATCCTGGTGATGCTGGTGTTGCTTGTGGCCGTCGGACAGATGGCGCAAACCATTTATATCCCGGCGATTGCTCAGATGGCGAACGATCTTAACGTCCGTGAAGGGGCGGTGCAGAGCGTGATGGCGGCCTATCTGCTGACCTACGGCGTTTCCCAGCTGTTCTACGGCCCGCTGTCCGACAGAGTCGGACGCCGCCCGGTTATCCTGGTCGGGATGTCGATTTTTATGCTGGCCACGCTGGTCGCTATCACCACTCACAGCCTGACGGTACTGATTGCCGCCAGCGCCATGCAGGGCATGGGGACCGGCGTCGGCGGCGTGATGGCACGTACGCTGCCGCGCGATCTGTATGAAGGCAGTCAGCTTCGCCACGCCAACAGCCTGTTAAACATGGGTATTCTGGTGAGCCCGTTGCTGGCTCCGCTGATTGGTGGCGTGCTCGAAACATTGATTAACTGGCGCGCCTGCTACGGCTTCCTGCTGGTGCTGTGCGCGGGCGTAACCTTCAGCATGGCACGCTGGATGCCGGAAACCCGTCCGACCGGAGCGCCAAAAACGCGGCTTATCAGCAACTATAAAACGTTGTTTGGTAACAGCGGCTTTAACTGTTTCCTGCTGATGCTGATCGGTGGGCTGGCAGGAATTGCGGTATTCGAAGCCAGCTCCGGCGTCCTGATGGGCGGCGTGCTGGGGCTTAGCAGCATGACGGTAAGTATTCTGTTTATTCTGCCAATTCCGGCGGCGTTCTTCGGCGCATGGTTTGCCGGGCGGCCAAATAAACGCTTCCCCACGATGATGTGGCAGTCAGTGATTAGCTGCCTGCTGGCAGGATTGATGATGTGGATCCCGGGCCTGTTTGGCGTGATGAATATCTGGACGCTGCTGGTGCCTGCCGCACTGTTCTTCTTCGGCGCAGGGATGCTGTTCCCGCTGGCGACCAGCGGTGCAATGGAGCCGTTCCCATTCCTCGCCGGGACCGCCGGGGCGCTGGTGGGCGGCCTGCAAAATATCGGTTCCGGCGTGCTGGCCTGGCTATCGGCGATGATGCCGCAAACCGGGCAGGCCAGCATTGGCCTGCTGATGACGCTGATGGGGCTGCTGATTTTCCTCTGCTGGCTGCCGCTGGCGTCGCGCATGTCGCAGCAGGGACAGGCTGTCTAAAACGCAGGCAAGCGTCCTCTGTCGCTTGCCGCCGCTATTTCACCTGTTCCTGCAGCCAGCCAATAAACGCCTCGATTTTCGGCCACTGCCGACCGGGCAACGTGGTGATGTAATAGCGCTGATGACATTTCAGCGCCATATCGCCAAACGGCGCGACCAGTTCTCCGCTATCGAGGCGTTTTTGCACCAGCCGTTTACGCCCCATCGCGACGCCGATATGGTTCATCGCAGCAATCACTGCTAAATCTGAACGATCGAAGCCAATGCCCGACGATGTCGGCAAATTCACCGCATAATGCTGCGCCCAGCTGTGCCATTCGTCCGTACCGGAATCATTACTCCACGCCTGTCGGTCATGCAGTAAGGTACAGTGCGGCAAGTTCACCAGCCTGTCGGTGAGGTCGTAGCGGCGTGCGTACTCCGGGCTGCATACGGGCACAATCTCTTCATCCATCAGGACATGATGCGCCAGCTGCGCAGAGGGCGCGTCGTCAAAATAGATGGCCAGATCGACCCCGGCTCGTTGCAAATTGACGTTGTCATTGCCGGTCAGGATGGTCAGTGAAATCGACGGATAGCGGCGGGTAAAGTCACCCAACGCCGGAACCAGCCAGCACTGAGCAATAGAGGGGCGCGAGTAGACCGTTAGCGTGCCGGACAGCTCCTGATTCTTAATGTCGAGAATTTCCTGATTCAGCGTATCCAGCGACGACTTCAGCGCCCAGAACACCCGCTTTCCCTCGTGGGTCAGCTCCACTTTTCGGTGCGAACGGACAAAAAGCTGAATGCCCAGCTCCTCTTCAAGCTGATTAATCCGGTGGCTGACGGCGCTGGGGCTCAATGAAAGCTCATCGGCCGCCAGCGCAAACGACTGGTGTCTTGCCGCCACTTCAAAGGTATAGAGCTTTGATAATTGCCAGCCATTGAGCAGCCGATTTCTGACCTCACGAACGGGATCCATACTCACCTCTCTCCTCCTGATTTATTCGTCAGAGTGTAAAAAAAGTCGCGGTAAAAATCAGCGCAAAGATGAATTAGAATGATTCATATCGCATTAGCACACCACATTTAGACGTAAATCACTCATTTGATGCAATCTAGCTCATGTGAAAGGCGATTTTTATCGTTTGTCAGACCGTGCCCTCTTTTTGTCCAATAGACCCATATTAATCACAGGGCAAGGTGAGTTATGCACTCTCAAATCTGGGTTGTGAGCACGCTGCTGATAAGCATCGTGTTAATCGTTTTGACCATCGTGAAGTTCAAATTCCACCCGTTTCTGGCACTGCTGTTAGCCAGCTTCTTTGTGGGCACCATGATGGGCATGGGCCCGCTGGATATGGTGAATGCCATTGAGAGTGGTATCGGCGGTACGCTGGGCTTCCTCGCCGCCGTCATTGGCCTCGGCACCATTTTGGGCAAGATGATGGAAGTGTCCGGCGCGGCAGAACGCATTGGCCTGACGCTGCAGCGCTGCCGCTGGCTTTCGGCCGATGTCATTATGGTGCTGGTCGGGCTGATTTGCGGGATCACGCTGTTTGTTGAAGTTGGCGTGGTGCTGTTGATTCCACTGGCCTTTTCGATTGCCAAAAAAACCAATACCTCATTACTGAAGCTGGCAATTCCGCTGTGTACCGCGCTGATGGCGGTGCACTGCGTCGTACCGCCACATCCAGCGGCGCTGTTCGTGGCCAATAAGCTGGGTGCGGATATCGGCACCGTGATTGTCTATGGTTTACTGGTGGGCCTAATGGCATCACTCATCGGCGGGCCGCTGTACCTGAAATTCATCGGCAACCGCCTGCCGTTTAAGCCGGTACCGGCTGAGTTTTCTGACCTTAAGGTTCGCGATGAAAGCACGCTGCCGTCGCTTAGCGCCACGCTGTTTACCGTGCTGTTGCCGATTGGCCTGATGCTGGTTAAAACCGTCGCTGAGCTGAATATGGCCAAGGGCAGCCTGGTCTATACGTTGCTGGAGTTTATCGGTAATCCGATAACGGCCATGTTCATCGCGGTTTTCGTGGCTTATTACATTCTCGGTCTGCGCCAGCACATCGGCATGGGGGCGCTGCTGACCCACACCGAAAACGGTTTTGGCTCTATTGCTAACATTCTGCTGATTATCGGGGCTGGCGGCGCTTTCAACGCGGTCCTGAAAAGCAGCGGGCTGGCGGATACCCTCGCGCTCATTCTCTCCAACATGCACATGCACCCGATTCTGCTGGCCTGGCTGGTAGCGTTAATTCTGCATGCGGCGGTGGGGTCTGCCACCGTCGCCATGATGGGCGCGACGGCGATTGTTGCGCCGATGCTGCCGCTCTATCCCAACGTCAGCCCGGAGATCATCGCCATTGCCATCGGTTCCGGCGCAATTGGCTGCACAATCGTTACCGATTCCCTCTTCTGGCTGGTGAAGCAATACTGCGGCGCGACCCTGAATGAGACGTTTAAATACTATACAACGGCAACATTTATCGCCTCTGCGATTGCACTGGCCTGCACATTCCTGCTTTCCTTTATTATCTAAGCGCAAAGAGACTGACTATGGAAAACATTCAAACACTTATCGCCCAGTATCCTTTAGTGAACGATCTGGTCGCTCTTAAGGAAACGGCCTGGTTTAACCCTGGCACCACCTCTCTTGCGGAAGGTTTACCGTATGTTGGCCTGACGGATAGTGATGTTCAGGATGCCCACGCCCGCCTGACGCGCTTCGCGCCGTATCTGGCAAAAGCGTTTCCAGAAACCGCGGCCACCGGCGGCATTATCGAGTCTGAACTGGCCGCTATTCCGGCCATGCAGAAACGGCTGGAAAAAGAGTACGGCCGGCCTATCCACGGCGAAATTCTGCTGAAGAAAGACAGCCATCTGCCCATTTCTGGGTCAATTAAAGCCCGAGGCGGCATTTATGAAGTGCTGACCCACGCGGAAAAACTGGCGCTGGCAGCCGGTTTACTGACCACCGAAGATGACTACAGCGTTCTGTTATCCCCTAAGTTCAAACAGTTCTTCAGCCAGTACAGCATCGCGGTAGGCTCCACCGGCAACCTGGGGATGTCGATAGGTATTATGAGCGCGCGCATTGGCTTTAAGGTGACGGTGCATATGTCCGCCGACGCCCGCGCCTGGAAAAAAGCCAAACTGCGCAGCCACGGCGTGACGGTAGTGGAATACGAAGAGGATTACGGCGTGGCGGTTGAACAGGGGCGCAAGGCGGCGGAGTCCGACCCGAACTGCTTCTTTATCGACGACGAAAACTCCCGCACGCTGTTTTTAGGCTATGCGGTCGCGGGCCAGCGTCTGAAAGCACAGTTCACGCAGCAAGGGCGCGTGGTGGATGCCGACCATCCGCTGTTTGTCTATCTGCCGTGCGGCGTTGGCGGCGGTCCTGGCGGTGTGGCATTTGGCCTGAAGCTGGCGTTTGGCGACAACGTTCACTGCTTCTTCGCCGAACCGACGCATTCACCATGCATGCTGCTGGGGGTTTATACCGGGCTGCACGATAACATTTCCGTGCAGGAGATTGGCATCGACAACCTGACGGCTGCGGATGGGCTGGCGGTGGGCCGTGCGTCGGGCTTTGTGGGCCGCGCGATGGAACGCCTGCTCGACGGCCTGTATACCCTGGATGACCAGACGATGTACGACATGTTGGGCTGGCTGGCGCAGGAAGAAAACATCCGTCTTGAGCCTTCTGCGCTGGCGGGGATGGCCGGTCCTCAGCACGTTTGCGCCTCTGCGGACTACCAGCAGATGCATGGCTTTAGCGCGGAGCAGCTCAATAACGCCACCCACCTGGTGTGGGCGACGGGCGGCGGTATGGTGCCGGAAGCCGAAATGGCGCAGTACCTGGCAAAAGGACGTTAATCGCCGCTGGAATTGATTGATGTAGCGGGATAAAAACGAGAATGCGCCAGCTGGGACTCCGGCTGGCGCACTGAGCATGACGGATTATGCGTCCGCCAGCTGTTTGGCTTTTTGCTCTTCTTCCTGCTGAGCCTGCTCGGTTTCCAGCATCTTCTTCTCGTAGACCTTAAAGAACGGGTAATAGATCGCGAGCGAGATAAAGAAGCAGACAAACACCAGCCCGCAGGCAATCAGGTTCCAGTTGGTGGTAATCAACGCCCCCAGCGGCGCGGGGATGGTAAACGGCGGCTTGACCATCATGCGCGGAATCAGTCCACTGATGGTAAACAGATACACCACTACGGTGTTCACCATCGGCGCGAGGATAAACGGCACCGCCAGAATCGGGTTCATGACGATCGGCGCGCCAAAGATCATCGGTTCATTGATGTTAAACAGCCCCGGAATAAACGACAGCTTACCCAACGATTTCAGATAGATAACCTTAGAGCGGATAAACAGCACCACCAACGCCAGCGTGGAGCCGGTGCCGCCCATCTGGGCATACCACTGGAAGAACTGTTCGGTAAAGATATTCGGCAGATCGTAGGCGCTGGTTCCGGCCTGGAACAGCTCCATATTCTGCACAATTGCCTGATCCCACAGCGGGCGAATCAATGGCCCCATGACCGCGTGGCCATGAATCCCAAACACCCAGAACAGGTCGATAAAGAACTGCGTGACGATACCACCAAACAGATTGGTGCCCGTCATAAAGCCCTTCAGCGGCATGATGATGTAACTGATGATGGCGTTAATATCGATATTTAAAAAATGCCGAGGGATCCAGAATATCAGCACCACCGCCAGCGTTGGGAACAGCGCCGAGAATGAACTAGCGACCACCGGCGGTACGCCTGCCGGCATTTTAATTTCAATATTGCGGACTTTAATAAAACGGTAGACCTCTATAGCAATGAGCGAAGAGATAATCGCGCCAAACAGCCCCTGCGAACTCAGCGAAGCAACCGGAATATAGCGCCCGGAGATAGCATCACCGGCAACGGTAACGCCCTCTTTAATGTTGACCGGAACAATCATCAGCAGCGTTGCTAACATCGCCAACAGGCCGCTGGTAATATCGTTGAGCTTGTAGCTTTTTCCTAAAAACGAACCGATGGTAAACGCGGCGTACAGCGACATTAAGCCAACGGTAAAGCGGAACGGCACGTCGAGGATATCGCGCCACGGCGCGATAAAATCCATATAACCTTTGATCGGGATATTAAGCAGAATAACGAAAAATGAGCCGACAATGGTCAGCGGCAAAATAGAAATTAAGCCGTTGCGTATCGCCTGCATATGACGCTGGTTACCGATGGCATTAGCCACCGGCAGCATTTTTTCAGCCAACCGTTCAAAGTAAGACATGTTATTCCCCCGTAAAACCGTTATTGGCAATCACCGTTGAGAACCATTGCCCGGACTTTTTCAGCGAGCGCTGCTGGGTGGCTAAATCCAGACGATAGAAGCCATAGCGGTTTTTATAGGCGTTTTGCCATGACCAGCAGTCAATAAAGGTCCACATGTGGTAGCCCAGACAATTGCTGCCGTCGGCCATCGCCTTGTGGAGATAACTCAGGTGCTCTTTCAGGAATTCAATGCGGTAATCATCCTGCACCTGGCCGTTGACCATAAACTGCTCTTCATCCTGAATACCAATACCGTTCTCCGACACAAACCACGGCAAATTGCCGTAGCGCTCTTTGACCACCATCGCGATGTCATAAAGCGCCGCTGGGTAAATCTCAATGCCGCGCGAGGTATTCATGCGACGCCCAGGCATAATGTATTCTTCAAAAAAGCGTTCGGGCACAAAACCGTGCGGCTCATCCAACGGCGTTTCCCGCGCTTTCACCCGTCGTGGACGGTAGTAATTAATCCCCAGCAGGTCGATGCGCGTATTGGCAATTAACGCGCAGTCTTCGGGTAGCGATTCCGGCAGTTGATTGTGTTCTTGCAGAATATCGATAAGTTCCTGCGGATAGCGGCCCAGTAAAATAGGTTCGTTGATGCTGCGGGTATAGAAAAGATCGGCCATCGCGGCGGCCTGCATATCTTCCGGGGTATCGCTGCGTGGATAGACTGGAATCACATCCATAATAATGCCGATCTGTCCGTCGAGTTTCAGCTCGCGCCACGCCGCCACCGCTTTACAGTGCGCCAGCACAATATGGTGCAGCACCTGCGCCGCACGACGAAAATCGGTGACGTAGGGGTAATGGCGAGGATGTAAATATCCGGCTTCGGCTGGGATTAACGGTTCATTGAAGGTAAACCAGTAGCGCACGCGATCGCCAAAGAGTTGATAGCAAATCCGCGCGTAGCGGGCAAACGCCTCCACCACTTCACGGTTCTCAAAACCGCCCTTTTCCTGCAACGCCATCGGCATATCGAAGTGGTAGAGATTGATAAACGGCTCAATCCCCTGAGCGCATAATTCATCAATCACCGCATTATAGAACGTCACCGCCTGCGGATTGACTTCACCATCGCCATCGGGAATTAAGCGAGACCAGGAGAGCGAGGTGCGAAATGAATTCAGGCCAATGTCCTTGGCGCGCTGAATATCTTCCCGATAGTGCTGGTAAAACGTCGAGGTATCATCGGACGTGACGCCCTGATAAAAGCGGTCGTTAAACTCATGTGAGGCGTGGTCCCAGATATTCTTACCTTTGCCATCGCCAGAAATATGTCCTTCGGACTGGGTGGCACTGGTGGCGGTCCCCCACCAGAAGTTATCAGGAAAATGATATTTCATAACCTGTCCTTATTGTGCTTTCGGTAATAAAGACAGCGCGTGATCCAGCACCTTATCGCCCTGCATCGAGCCATATTGCATCATATCGATGGCGGCAACAGGGACACCGTGAGGTGCTGCGGCGGTAGATAAACTCTGCAGCTGAAATTTAACCTGCGGGCCTAATAAAATAACATCGGCCTCTTCGACTATCTGACCAAATTCAGAAACTGGAACGGCGGTAATTTCCACCGCAATATCGCGACTGGCGGCTGACTGTTTCATTCTTTCCACTAACATGCTGGTCGACATGCCTGCTGCGCAGCATAAAAAGATCTTTTTCATCATTTTCCCCTGACGTAATAAGCGTGGTATTCCGCGAGATGCGGCAGAATATATTTTGCGTAGTATGGTAGATAGCGGCAAGAGAGGGGCGACACAAAACCGAGTTATATCGCTGGTACTTTTATCAACAACTCTGAAATAAAATAATAAATACCAACCACAAACAACAACATAGGAATGTTACTTTTAATATCAGTAGTGTTATTTTTATTCGTTTTTATGTCCTGGCTCGCACTCTAAGCAGGTTAACGACACTGATTCGACAAGAGGCCAAACTGGCGACGAAAAGTGGGTGAAAAGTCGCTAACATCAGCAAACCCACTGCGTACGGCAATATCATTGACGGTGTCGTGGGCGAAACGTAGCGGGTAACATGATTGCCGCAGACAAGCACGCGCCAGAAATTCAGCGCGTGCAGCACTTCGAGAAACACAATTTATTGATGTCTTTCAGCCCAAAACTTATCGGCTCTGATTTAGCATCGCCATTAATTCCATCGGCGAACGCCGCTGTTTAAGCAGATCGCGCATCGCTTTCATGTGCGGTGCGCTGTAAGTGAAGAACTGGCGATAGCCGGCACATAGCGCACTCTTGCCTCCAGAGATGCGATGCTTTGGACAGTCTCCGTGGCAAAAACGGAGTACCGGGCACTGGCGGCACTCTGACGTCAGGGCGGCTGATTTTTGCTGACCAAATGCCGCGGCCTCCGGCGTGGCATTCAGCGTCGTAATCGTCCGCTGATGGATATTGCCCAGCCGATATTCCGGGAACACGTAGTGGTCACACTGATATAAATCGCCGTTGGCCTCCAGCGCAAAAGCGTGGCCGCAGGTTTCACCTAAGGCGCACATCTGTGAGGCATAGCCGCTCCAGATGCCCAGCGTGGAGTCAAACAACTGAACGTAGACCCGGCCAATATCTTCGCGCACCCAGACATCGAAGACACCGTTAAGGAACGCGCCCCACGCCTGCGCCGTCACCGACTCCGCGCTCAGGCCCCCGCTCTCATCGCACTCAACCAGCGGGATAAACTGCAAAAATGGCGTCCCCAGGCCGCGAAGATAGCGATACAGATGCTGAGGGTGCTGGCTGTTAAGGCGGTTCACAACCACCAGCAGGTTGAACTCCACCTGATGCGTTACCAGCATGTCGATAGCGTTCATCACCTTGTGATGCGTCGGCTTACCGCTGCGGCTAACGCGGTAGGTATCGTGGAGATCGGCGGGGCCATCCAGCGAAAGTCCCACCAGCCAGCCATTGTCGTGAAAGAAGCGGCACCATGCCTCATTCAACAAGATGCCGTTCGTCTGGAAAGCGTTGTGAATTTGCTTCCCGTCTGCGTACTGCTTTTGCAGCACCAGAACGCGTTGGAAGAAGTCCAGACCACACAGTGTTGGCTCCCCACCTTGCCACGCAAAGGTGACTTCCGGCCCCGGCTGCGCGGCAATATGCTGGCTGATAAAGGCCTCCAGCGTGGCATCGTCCATCATCGGTTGTTGGGGTTTTTCAATGTAGAAACAGTAGCGGCAGTTGAGGTTACAGCGAGAGCTGGCCGGTTTGGCCATCACCTGACATCCCGTCATGCTAAATCCCTGATAAAAATAATAAGTTGGCGTATGTGGGTAATAGCAAACAATATTGCGAGGGATAACACCGCGAGGGAGATCATAAATTTGTCACGAACCGCGCGCGGTTGGACAAAATCATTTTGCGTCACATCCATAACGTTACGATTGCGGGTGTATTGCCAGAGGATGGCAGCAACTATCGCCAGTACCGCCAATGAAATCCAGAACAGCGCCCCGGCCTGATGCCAATTGTGTTTTAACGCCAGCGCCATCAGTGCACCGTAGCCAAGCAGCGTTCGAAGCCACGCCAGCGAGGTGCGTTCCGGCTGCAGCCCTGGGTCAGCCTGACGCCGGGCTTTGCGGCTATCCGGCATAGAACACCAATATCATCACGACCGCCGCGACTAGCGTGAGGATCAGGCTAATCACCAGCAAACTGCGAGTGTAAGGAAGATCCTCTTTCAGGCGCATCGCCTTTTCATTTCGCAGCCAGCGCAGGTATCCGTAAATCGCCAGCCCACCGGCAAAGAGGCACAGCATCAGCGCTAACGCCTCACGGATAACCGGGGTCGCGAAATCTGGTGCCAGCTGATCAAGCCCAACGCCTGCCGCCAGGAAACCGAGCGAGGTACGAATCCAGGCTAAAAAAGTACGTTCGTTGGCCAGCGAAAAGCGGTAGTCCGGCGCTTCACCGAGGCGGGAAATTTTCATGACGATTCCTGTTATCCATAATGGTCAGCGGCTTAACATTATCGTAATTGCCTGTTTTTCGCCGCTGAGTTTTCCAAAAATCATACCGAAGGCGTAAGCATCAGAACTTCTGCTTTTTCTCCTCCACCTTCACGCCCTGCGTCGGCATTCCGGTGTCGTAATCGCGTACAACCGGCGAGTAGCCATCTTCTGGCCGAGGACGGAACGCGCCCATCCAGCGCGGCTTAGCGTTCTTGCGCCACGGCCGCAGGCTCCACTGATAGGAACGAAACGGATCGCGAATGTGGTCCATATAATCCAATAGCGCGTCATGCAGCCCGTCGCGGGTTGGCACATATCTCTCGTCGTTTATCAGATTATGCATCTCGTCGGGGTCGTTGTGGCGGTCGTAAAGCTCATCGCTGGTAAACAGATTCAGCACCAGCTTATAGCCATCAGTGACCCAGGCACGCACCGGAATAAAGCCGCCAAAGCTGTCGTGTTCGATTTCATAGCGGTTAAATTCCACCATCACGCCGCGTTCTGGTGCCATCTGCAGCAGGTTGCCGCCGGGTAAAATATCCGGTTTATCGATCCCCGCCAGCGCCATCATCGTCGGCAGTAAATCGATATGACTCACCGGCGTATCCACCTGCCTAGGCGAGCCCTGAGGCCCCCGCATAATCAGCGGAATGCGGGTGATATCGTCATACATGGCCGCCCCTTTGCTGATAAGCCGATGTGCCCCCATCATCTCACCGTGATCGGAGGTGTAGATAACCCAGGTATTTTCGCGCTGCTCGGGGGTAAGCGCATTCACCACCCGACCAATCTGGTCATCGACAAAGTCGTTGCAGGCAAAATACATCGGATGATGGTAGCGCCCATCTTCCCCCACCGGCGACGGCATGGCCTGCGCCCATAGCCGATGATGTTCGGGTTTATTCGCAAGCGTATCCTGTGCTTTTTCGCCCAGCGGATAGTAAAAGTCCTGATACTTCTCCAGGTACTCCACCGGACAGGTAAAGGGATGGTGCGGTTCGTCATAAGAAATCACCATCAGGAATGGCTCATCGCGCTGCGGCGCTTTAGCCAGATAATCAACGGCCCGATTGCTGATGCGATGCGCCCAGGTAAAGGTTTCATCAATGCCGTGCTGCTGTAGGTCTTCGATGCAATTCAAACCATTGCGCCACAGGCCAATCTGCTCCTCACTCAGCTCGCTTAAATAATTCGCGCCGTCGTACCAGTAATCCGCATCCCACTCGGCAGGACATTCACCGGTACCGAAATAGTCATGACCATCCAGATGCCACTTGCCAATAAAACAGGTGCGATAGCCGGCATCCTTAAAATAACGCCCCATCGTGGAAATATTTTTTCCCGGCGCGACGTTATTAGTCCACGGACCGGACTGGTTGGCATAAATACCGGTAAACAGCCCCGCGCGTGCGGGTGTACACACCGGCGAGCAGGTATAAGCGGAATTAAAGCGGATACCTTCGGCAGCCAGCGCATCAATATTTTGCGTATTCAGCGGTTTACCGCTGTAGCAGCCCACCATATTGGTAGCCTGGGTATCGGTCATAATGAACAGGAAATTCGGACGACTCATGATTTTTCCTTAGCGTCAGCAGAACAAGGTACCGGCGCGGAATGACGCTCCCGCCAGCCGCTGTAAATCAGATAAATAACCACGGCGGCGGTAACACCGTAGCTGAGGAACATCAGCCAGCGCGTTTGATAGCCACCAAACTGCGCCAACGCCGAATAAACGCCAATCATCGCAAACAGGATGCCAACAGAAGCAATCTTCACGTTTTTGTAGGGGGTCATGTCGACGGCAAAAGCATCCTGGAATTTAAACGGCGTGGCGCGCGGTTTGATGATGCCAATAATCAGCATCACCATCACGTTGATGCAGAAAGTACAGGCCAGCACGTAGAGGAAATGAAAATCGAACTTCACCAGATAGTTAATGGTGATGTAGCTGACAATGCCGAGCCCCATCGCCACTTTGGCTGCAATGGCCGGAATACGAGGGAAGAAAAAACCCATGATGATAATGGTGACCAGCGGGACGTTATAAATACCGTTGAGCTGCTTCATCCAGCTATATAAACCTTGAGGCGCATTGGCTATCCACGGTGCCACCAGCACTGAAATTACCGCAATAAACAGACCGAACTTACGGCCCACACGCACCAGCTGCGACGGTTCGGCATTTTCGTTTATCAGGCGGCGATAAATCCCCATGCTAAACAGAGTACTGGCGCTGTTAAGAAAACCATTGAACGTACTGATCACCGCACCGAAAAGTATCGCGCCAAAAAAGCCGACCAGCGGAAGCGGCATCACTTTATTGACCAGCGTAGGGTACGCCATGTCGGCACTGGGTAAATCCTGATACAGATGGAACGCAATCAGCCCCGGTAGTACCAGAATCAGCGGGTCGAGCATCTTCAGCACCGCCGTCAACAGCGCGCCTTTCTGCCCTTCCGCCAGGCTTTTCGAAGCCAGCGTGCGCTGGACAATGCCCTGGTTCGTACACCAGTAGAAGGTATTCACCAGAATCAGGCCGGTAAACGCCGCACCAATAGGAAGCGGGTCGCTGCTACCGCCAATAGAGTTGAGCTTGTCCGCATGCACGGTCGTTAATTGCTTAATACCTTGCAGAAAGCTGCCGTCTCCCATCGCCATCAGGCCAAATACCGGTACCATCAGCCCGCCGATTACCAGCCCAATACCGTTGATGGAATCCGCAACCGCCATCGCCCGCAGGCCACCAATCACCGCATACATAATTCCGGCGATACCTAACAAAATCACCAATAGCCAAACAGCCGCGCCCTGGGTAATCCCGAGCGATTCGCCAACATGAAACAGGCTGTTCAGCGCCAACGCACCGGAGTAGAGAACGATAGGTAAAAAGCAGATCCCAGTGGCGATAAGAAAACAGAAGTCGATGATAATACGGGTCGTTTTATCGTAACGTTCTTCAAGAAAATCGGGGATAGTGGCAATTCCACGCTTCAGATAGCGCGGCAGGAAGATTAGCGCCAGGAAAATCAGCGTGATGGCGGAGGTGACTTCCCAGCCCATCACCGACATGCCGCTTTTATAGGCCTGCCCGGATAACCCCACCAACTGTTCGGTTGAGAGGTTGGTTAACATCAGCGAAGCGGCAATGATCGGCGCTTTCAGCGAGCGGCCCGCGAGAAAATAACCTTGCTGCGATCCCGTATCCACTTTACGCACTTTCCACCAGGTGATTACCGCCACCAGCAGCGTAAAGCCAACAAAACTCACTATTTGTATCATATTCATCTTGTAGCCCTTTTCATTATATCCCGATGCCACGCAGGTCAGAGGAATAGCGTTTATTTCGGGTTAAGGCGATGAGATTCATAAAATAAGAAGCAATGTATCCCTGAGCGATTCTTTTTTTGCTAAATTCCACATCTCAGGTTGCTGGCATCATTTGCCGAAGGGAAATTAAAATGAATGGAAAAACGCACATTTCGCATGTAAAAAACGAAACCACGTATAATATTCCGTTAGTTCTGGAAGAAAATGTGATCTCAAGCGGAATTTCCCTGATCTCGCTTTGGCATACCCTGGCCGATGAGAGCTACCGTGTAAGCTGGCCTCGCGATAAGAAAAAACCGCTTATCGCTAACTCATGGGTTGCAATATACACCTTACAAGGGTGCGGAAAAATATATCTCAAAGACAATTCAGAAATCACCCTCAACGGAAACTGTATTATATTTATTAAACCAATCGAAATAAAATCCTATCATTGCGTTGGTTTGATCTGGGAGCAATACTGGATGGAGTTTGTTCCGACCACCTTAATGCCAATCCCTATATTACAGCCGGGTGTTATCTACAATGGCGATATATATAATAAAGAAATGAGTGAAGTCGCAACGCTTATCACCAGTCACGATCCTTTGAAAAATAATCTGGCGGTTGCCTACTTAACAAAGATTATTTATCAATGGATTTGCCTTATTGCTGAAAGTGACAATAAAGACCGGCAACTGATTAAGCTGGAGCAGCTTATCGCAACCTTGCACGCCAACCCACAGCAACGCTGGAGCGTCGCCGATATGGCAAAAATGATGCAGTGCAGTGAACCCTGGCTGCGGCGATTGTTTTTACGTTATACCGGGAAAACGCCTAAAGAGTATTACCTGGATGCCCAGCTCAATTTAGCGCAATCATTATTAAAACAGGAGGGAAACTCAGTGAGTCAGGTGGCAGGAATGCTTAATTTTTTTGACTCTTTCCACTTCAGCAAAGCGTTTAAGCGTAAGTTTGGCTATGCCCCTTCCGCGGTGTTGAAAATAGGCGACCGGCACCCAGTGGATGCCGGTCAGAAAAGTTAGTGCAGTTCAGGCCAGTAATCCTTATTGGCCTCAATCAGGTCATCCAGAATCGCTTTCGCGACCGACGCGCTCGGTACGGTTTTCGACAACGCAATGGCCTGCCACAGCTTGTGGTAAGAGCGATGTTCCCACGCATCCACCACCAGTTTTTCAACCGCCACCTGCTGGCCCATCATCCCTTTCTGGAAGTTTGGAATATCGCCTACCGTCAGCGGTTCCGGCCCGTTATGGCCCACCAGACATGGGATCTCTACCATCGCATCGGCGTCAAAGTTATGGATAGCACCGTTGTTCGGCACAATCAGCAGCATGCGTTCCTGAGTGTTGAAGGCAATCGCCGCTGCCAGATCGACGATATAGGAAGCATGCTCATCGATTTCCAGATCGCCCGCTGAGGATTTACCCGCCGCGATAATCGCCCGACAGGCGCTGAAGACATTCTTCTCACGGTGATCCATCACTTCGTTGGCACGCGTACGCTCTGGGTTGGAGTGTGCGACCACGTAGTCCGGGAACAGATAATATTTCAGGTAGGTGTTCGGCATAGTATCCGGATCCAGCGCCTGTACATCTTTTGCCTTGGCAAAAGTATCGTTCCAGCTAGCTTCCGTATGCGGGTCGTTAGATGGCGGTACATAACCATATTTAGCGACATGTTCGCGTAACTTCGGCATCAAATCATTCCCCTGGAGATCCTCAATAGAAGTCCACCAGCCAAAGTGATTCAGCCCGTAGTAGCGCACGCGCATCTGTTTGCGGTCCTGTAGACCCACAATTTGCGCCATACGCCCTTCAATGCCGATGGGCATATCGCAGATGTTGAGAATTTTGGCGTTCGGGCGCAGACGGTGGGTCGCTTCCGCCACGATTGCCGCCGGGTTGGAGTAGTTCAGCATCCAGGCGTTCGGCGAATATTTTTCCATGTAATCCACCAGTTCCAGTACACCGCCAATCGAACGCATGCCGTAGGCAATCCCGCCCGGCCCGCAGGTCTCCTGGCCCAATACGCCGTGGCGCAGCGGAATTTTTTCATCTTTTTCGCGCATCGGGTATTTGCCGACACGGATATGCGCCATCACGAAATCCACATCGGTGAACGCCGTCTGCGGGTCCGTGGTGTAGCTAAACTCAATCTCTGGCGCCTGCTCTTTCATGATGATTTTGCACGCTTCGGCGATGGTCTCCTGACGCGCGCCGTCGTTGTCGTAAAATTTCAGCGACCGCAGTGGGAACCGGTCCTGGTTTGCCAGCAGCATTAAAACGATACCTGGGGTAAATGTGCTGCCGCCGCCTGCGATAACAACTGAGAATTTTTTCATGATACTGCCTCCGTCATGGTGGTTTGTTCGGTCGGTAGAGAATGTTTCATTAAGCTTTCCAACTGGTCGCGAACCTGCGGAACGTGCAGCCCAACAATGACCTGTATGCCATTGCCGCGTCGCACGACGCCGTGTGCGCCCAGTGCTTTAAAGACGTCGTCACTTTCGGTCTTCGCCATATCAACCAGCGCGATACGCAGCCTGGTGGCGCAGTTGTTGATGCTCTCAATGTTGGCGGCCCCGCCCAGCGCCTGAAGAATGCCTGCGGCCTGGCTCGGTTTCGCGCCAGCAGCGCCTTCACCGGTGGTTTTGCCACGTGAAGCCTGATAATCCGCTTTGCTGTAGAGTTTGATTTCGCTGTCTTCGCGGCCCGGCGTTTTCAGGTTGAATCGAAGGATAAGCGCGCGGAAGACCACGAAGTAGAGCGCGGTGAAGCACACCCCGATGCCTATCTGGATGAACATCATTGAGGCGTGGTTATGGAACATCGGTATCCAGTTTTGCGGCAGGAACTGATCCAACAGGCCGCCGCCAAAATTCCCCACCACGCCGCACATGTACATCACAGTGGCCATCGTCGCTGCCAGCACCGCATGGATGGCAAACAGCAGTGGGGAGATGAACAGGAAGGTGAATTCCAGCGGTTCGGTGATCCCGACTAACATCGCCGTCAGCGTGGCGGGAATGAGCAGGCCAGCCACTTTGACCCGGTTTTCCGGTGCCGCAGTAAAGTACAGCGCTAAGGCAATGCCCACGGAGCCAAACACTTTAGAGTTACCGTGCAGGGCGAATCCGCCTTCCGGGAACAGTGTTTTCAACGGCTCGGTGCTTTGGCTGAATGCCTGCAAATGCTCCGCCCAGTAAACCTGAATTCCGCCTTCAACCGCCGCCGGGCCAAAGATGAACGGGCCGTAGACAAAGTGGTGTAGACCGGTTGGGATCAAAATGCGTTCAAGGAAGGTGTAAACCCAGACGCCCAGCGCCCCGGCACTGCGTAAGAATGTTTGAAGAGACTCAATGCCCAGTTGTACTTTCGGCCAACCGAGGAGCGTAAGCCAGGCACAGGGGATCATGGCCAGGAACGCCACAATCACGACGAAAGAAGAACCCTGGAATATCCCAAGAAATACCGGGAGCGGTTTGTCGAAATAGCGGTTATGCAGGGCCGTCACCAGACCAGAAATCACGATCGCACCGATGATGCTGGTATCGAGCGTCTTAATTCCGGCAATCATCGTCAGGCCACTGCCTGTTGTTGGATCGGCAGAGAAGTCGACGCCAAAGAAGTGGCCCCAGGTCATCCCCATCGCATTAATAAAGTAGTTCCAGGTGAGGAAGCTGACCAGAGCGGCCAGACAGGCTCTGCCCTGTGCTTGTTTTGCCAGGCCAATCGGCAGGCCGACGGCAAAAATCAGCGGCATATTACGGAATACCGTCCAGCCGCCCTCTTCAATAATGTGAACAATCTGAGCGAATAAACTATCGGAAGCGGTGAGCGCTTCACCAACGAACAGCGGGTTGCGCAGCATGATTGCGATACCCACCACGATCCCAGCAAATGGAAACAGTAAAACTGGGGTAAACATTGCGCCGCCAAAGCGTTGTATTTGACTGAGCATTTGAGAATCCTCATTTAACAACTCGTAGGGTGAGTGGCCTTATTTATCTTTATCTCCGGCCTGATACGAGAATAGGAATTTGCCCGCCCAACAACATGTTATAGCGTTGCGATTCGTGATCGCATTCATGGTTTTAATTAGTGCAATGTTGTCTACTTTTTAGATAAAAAATAGACATGTTTAAAATCACTTTTTTTTCACTCTCAAGAAAGACTCTGTATTCAGCTGTAATAAGTTAGTTTTTAATAAGAAACACCGGTTCAATAATTTCCCTTCTTAAGCGATAAGAGGTCTAGTTGTGATCTACAAATCAATTGCCGATAGATTGCGTTTGCTGCTGAATTCATCCGATTTCAATATCGGCAGCCCGTTACCCGGTGAGAAAACGCTGGCACAAGAGTTTGGGGTGGCGCGCATGACCATCCGTAAAGCCATCGATCTGCTGATTGAATGGGGGCTGGTGGTCAGAAAGCACGGCAGCGGCACCTACGTGGCGCACAAAGATATTCATCACGAAACCACTAACCTGACCGGGTTGGCGGAAGTGCTGCGCCAACAAGGTAAAGAGGTGGTCAGCAAGGTGCTGGTGTTTGAAATGATGCCCGCCCCACCCGCTATCGCCAGCCAGCTCAGAATTCAGATTAACGAGCGGATCTACTTCTCGCGCCGGGTACGCTATGTGGACGGCAAGCCGCTGATGCTGGAAGACAGCTATATGCCGGTCAAACTGTTTCGCACGCTGTCGCTGGTGCATCTGGAGGGGTCTAAATTTGATTATATTGAGAAAGAGTGCGGCATCACCATCAGCGGCAACTATGAAAGCCTGACGCCGGTGCTGGCGGACAAACAGCTGGCGCTGTCGATGAATCTACCGGAGCAAACGCCGCTGCTGCGTATCACCTCCCTTTCCTACAGCGACAGCGGCGAGTTTCTTAACTATTCCGTGATGTTCCGTAACGCCAGCGAATACCAGGTGGATTACCACCTGCGCCGGGTCAAAGAGCGCTAACTCATTCCCCAGAACAACACAGCTAAAAGCTGCGGGGTGATGATGCGCAAAAACATCACCAGCGGATAAACCGTGGCGTACGAGAGCGCGGCCGCGCCGCTAGTCGCATGCAGGTTGTTAGCGAAGGCCAGCGCCGGTGGGTCAGTCATCGAGCCTGCCAGCATGCCGCACAACGTCAGGTAATTCATCTTCGTGAAGATGCGGGCCAAAATGCCCACCGTCAGCAGCGGAATAGCGGTAATAACAATCCCGTAACCAATCCAGCTTAGCCCTTCGCCGTGCAGCAGCGTTTCAACGAAATCACCGCCAGATTTCAGCCCCACCACCGACAAGAACAGTACAATCCCCAGCTCGCGCAGCGCCAGGTTGGCGCTCGGCGGCATGAACCAATAGAGCTTACCAATGCTGCCAATACGCCCCAGAATCAGCGCCATAATCAGCGGCCCACCGGCCAGCCCCAGCTTCAATGCTACCGGGAAGCCAGGAATAAACAGCGGGATAGAGCCCAACAGCACGCCCAGGCCAATACCGATAAACACCGGTAGCATCTGCACCTGCTGGAGTTTCTGCTGCGCGTTCCCAAGGTCAGACGCCACCGCTTCAATCGCCGCTGGACGGCCTACCAGATTCAGGATATCGCCAAACTGCAGGCTGGCATTGCTGCTGGCGACCAGTTCAACCCCGGCGCGGTTTAAGCGGGAGATCACCACGTCATAGCGCTGCTTATAGTGCAGATCGCGGATTTTTTTGCCTAAAACCTTCTCGTTGGTAACGACCACCCTTTCGACTTTCATGTCGGTTCCACGCGTCGACAGCGAGGTTTCCACCTCTTTGCCAATCACCAGCTGCGCATTGTGCAGATCCGCAGCTTCTCCGACCAGGTGCAGCAGGTCGCCGGTTTCAATAATGGTGGTGGGCGACGGCACCATCAGGGTTTCACCCCGTTTCAGGCGTGAGCAGATAATTTTATCGCTGTTAATCACCGGCACGTCCTGAATCGCCATGCGGTTCAGGTTGGGGTTTTCAACGCGGATATTGATGGTTTTAAGATGCGAATGCCCTGAGCCAGCCTGCTCATCGAACTGCTGAGCCTCTTTTTCGACATTGATACGAAAGAACAGGCGTACCAGCCACATGGTCAGCAAAATACCGCAGATACCAAATGGATAGGCCATGGCATAGCTCATACCCATTTGGTCGACCACGTTGAACGGCTCACCGAGATCGCGCAGGATTTGCTGACCAGCCCCCAGGGCGGGCGTATTGGTGACTGCACCGGAGAAAATACCCAGCACCACCGGAAGCGGGATAGCGAAGATTTTATGCAGCAGCGTCGTGACCAGACCGCCAAGAATAACAATCAGAATGGCAAACAGATTTAGCCGCAGGCCAGAGACCCGCAGCGAGGCAAAGAACCCCGGCCCCACCTGGATGCCGATGGTATAGACGAACAGAATCAGGCCAAATTCCTGAATAAAGTGCAGCATCGGTCCACTCAGGGTGATACCAGCCTGATCGACAAAGTGGCCAACGATAATTCCGCCAAACAGCACGCCACCGATGCCAAAGCCAATACCGCGGATTTTGATGTTACCAATCCACAGCCCTACGACTGCAACCAGCGCCAGAACGCTAACCGTCAATGCTATATCACTCATCGTCTTATCCCTGTGAATAACATTATTAACATCAGGGATTATGACCGAAGGATTGGGGGATTGTATGCAGTGCGGCGCACAATAATCGGTAACGGAGGATAGCGAAGATCGGATACAAAAAAGCCCCGAAAACTCGGGGCTTGGTCTGCACGCTATTGTTAGCTATTCAACGCCGGGCGTTCGCTAATGGCGATACGCTGCGGCGCGATGGCTTCCGGCACATTGCGGGTTAAATCGATATGCAGCAGACCATTGGTGTAGGTCGCGCCGGTGACTTCCATATTTTCAGCCAGGGTAAAGCTCAGGCTAAAGGCCTGTGTGATCAGCCCCTGATGGAGCCATTGGGTCTCTTTTTCCTGCGGCTGCGGCGTACCTTTGACGGTCAGGCGCGTACCTTCAAGCTGAATATCCAGATCTTCCTGACGGAACCCAGCTAACGCGAGGGTAATGCGATAGTGGTTATCGTCACTTTTTTCGATGTTATACGGTGGGAAAGTCTGGCTTTCAGTGGTGCTTTGCAGCGCGTTCGCCAGTTTGTCAAAACCGATCCATTGACGCAGCAGTGGGGATAAATCGTAGTTACGCATTGTGTTTCTCCTTCTAAGAAGCGAGTAAGTACCTTTCGGCTCCCTGACGGCAAGCCTACTGATGATTAACCAGGGCCGCGCGAGCGGCCCGGCAGAATTAGTTAATTTCGATACGGCGCGGTTTGTTCGCTTCTGGAATCACGCGTTCCAGTTCGATATACAGCAGACCGTTGACCAGGTTAGCGCCACGCACGTGGATGTTTTCCGCTAACTGGAATTTGCGTTCAAAGTTGCGCTCGGCAATACCTTGATAGAGATAGGTGCGTTCTTTCTGATCCGCTTCATGAGCGCCTTTCACCACCAGCACGTTATCCTGCGCGGTAATTTCCAGTTCGCTTTCCGCAAAACCGGCCACGGCAATCGCAATGCGATAGTGGTTTTCATCGACCAGCTCGACGTTGTACGGAGGGTAGCCACCGTTACTTTGTGTTTGATTGTTTTCTAACAGGTTGAACAGGCGGTCAAAACCAATGGCAGAACGGTACAGCGGAGATAAGTCAAAGTTACGCATAATCAAATAGCTCCTGAAAATCAGCGAGAAATTAAAAACCTTCCATCATGGACAGGTCGGTGAAGCCCGAACACCCCGCAGGCATGTTCTCTTCGGCTACACCTATAAAATGAGGGGTAAGGAATCTTTTTCAAGACCTCTTGTCTGACTTTTTTTGCACTTTCTCTAAGAAGGCTTACACTGGTCAGAGCACAAAAGGCCAAAGTGCGACAGCCGCCACAGAGCGGCGAGCCGGGACTTTCTATTTTGGCAACGGGTGGCTATAACCCGGGGGACGGGCTTTTTTATGCTCATTACAATGAAGAGCTCATGATGAAAAATGTTCTGATTAAAACGGCGCTGGTTGGGGGGATCTTCTTATCAGGAGGGTGTTCCAGCGTTATGTCGCATACGGGCGGCAAAGAGGGGACTTATCCGGGTACGCGAGCCAGCGCAGAGATGCTGAGCGATACGGATAACGGCTGGGCCACCAAATCACTGGTCGCCCTCGATATACCATTTACCGCCGTAATGGATACGGTACTGCTACCGTGGGATTTATTCCGTAAAGATAACTCAGTCCGCTCACGCGTCGAAAAGAGCGAGCAGGAGACGCTGGCGACCAACTCGGTCATTCCACCTGCGCCAATGCCAGCGCCCTGAGTTAACGCCCAGTTTCGGTCGTCCATAGCTGGCGGAAGCCAGCTACCTCTTCCATCCAGGCAATCTCATGCCCATCAGGTGAGAAGACCACTGCATCCGCCGACGGCGGATTTGCGTGATCGGTCGTTAAAAAAGTCACCGCTCCACTTTGCGCATTGCAGATCGCGATGCGACCATCCAGCATAAACCCGAGCCAGTTTCCTGATGGATGCCAGTTAAACGCCGACTGAATATCAGACGCATTATGGGTGAGTTGCTGCGGTTCCCCACCCTGCGGCGACACTAGCCATAGCTGCACGACGCCGCTGTCATCACGCATCAGCACGGCAATTTGCGTCCCCTGCGGATTGCTCCGCACCCAGTGGCGTGGCACATTCACCAACCCCGGATACGCCCGTTGATGGCTGAAGGTCAGGCGCCGCTGGCGCACGTTTGCAGGCGGTGCAGGCAGCGTGGTTTCCGTTCCCGCAAGCGGCGCATTGCCCGGCTGCTTCCAGCCCGCTTCGTCTAGCGGCAGGTCGACAATAAACAGCTCCGGCACTTTTTCCCCGTTAACCGAAAGCGTGTCGCCGATAAAGGCCAACCGGTCGTTGCCCACCCAGCCTTCTTCATAGGCGCGATTTATCTCATCGCTGCCCGGACGCGGCGACGCCGTGGTCTGACTGACCAGTACGCTCCAATGGCTACCCAAATACTCGCGAGGATGGTGACCTGCTGGCACGACGGGGCCGAATGGGGTCGCAACGCCAACGTTACGCAAATCCAGCGCCGGATCGTATTCATGAAGGACATGGTCGTTATAGGTAAAACTTACGTATTCGCCGTTTGGGCTATAAACGTGGACGTGACTGCCGCCGCGCAACGCGCCTGGAGTAAACGGCGGCGTGATATCCATGGCATCCAGATTATGGATTTTGCCCTGATAGCTCACCACCCCGCGACGGTGGTGGAAATCGTACTGCCAGTCCTTATCCGGGTTCTCCGGGCCGTGGATAAACACATACCGATCGGCGGACGGATGCACCGTCACCACGCCGACGTGCGCTCCCAGGCTCGCCCGATAAATCACCTCAACTTGTCCACTTTTCACGTTCACTCGTTCAATGGTTTCACCGGTAAACGATGCGCCTGAAGGGCGCACATCATAGACCAGCCACTGGCTGTCTGCCGTCCATGTGCGGGTGTTGGTGAGCTGGTGATTACGCGGTGCGAAAGTGATTTGTTTCATGGCGGAGTCCCGGTCAAAAGATACCGCATACTTTTACCACGTGAAGGGAGGAAGCCATAAGGCTTTCAGTGGAATACCCGGCCTCAGCCGGGCAACTTAAAAATCAGTTCAGGACAAACTTCTCGATAGCGTAAGCCACGCCATCTTCAAGGTTCGATTTAGTGACAAAATTAGCCACTTCTTTGACCGAAGGAATCGCGTTATCCATCGCCACACCAACGCCAGCGAACTCAATCATCGCCATGTCGTTTTCCTGATCGCCAATGGCCATGATCTCTTCTTGCTTGATGCCCAGCACATCGGCCAGCGATTTCACGCCGGTGCCTTTGTTCACGCGTTTATCGAGAATTTCGAGGAAGTACGGCGAGCTTTTCAGCACGGTGTACTTCTCTTTCACTTCTGCCGGGATACGGGCAATCGCTTTGTCGAGGATAGCCGGTTCATCAATCATCATCACTTTCAGGAATTCGATCGCCGGGTCCATTTTTTCGGCTTCACAGAAGACCAGTGGGATAGTCGCGACAAAGGATTCATGTACCGTGTAGTAGCTGATATCACGGTTAGCGGTGTACAGGGTGTTGCGATCCAGTGCGTGGAAGTGAGAGCCAACTTCACGGGACAGTTTTTCCAGGAAGCGATAGTCGTCGTAGTTCAGTGCGGTTTGTGCCACCGTACTACCGTCACCGGCTTTCTGTACCAGCGCGCCGTTGTAGGTAATGCAGTAATCTCCCGGCCTGTTCATGCCCAGCTCTTTTAAGTAGCTGTGCACGCCAGCGTACGGACGCCCGGTGGTCAAGACCACGTTAACTCCCTTCGCGCGCGCAGCTTCCAGCGCACTTTTTACCGCAGGAGAAATAGTGTGGTCCGGCAACAGCAATGTTCCGTCCATGTCGATTGCGATCAGTTTAATAGCCATGAGATCCCCAGGTTAAATGAGTCTGCCCTCATGCTAACCCGGTTGAGCTCAAAAAACAGCAGATATAGCGGTTTAAAACGGGGATACAACGCATAATGCGCGCTCCCCTTTTATGTCTCAGCTAGCCAAAAAGCTTACCGCCCTTGAGCAGATTCATGCCGGCTGACAGAAGGTCATTGTGCGCCTGCGGATCAACTTCACCCTGCGGCGAGAGCGCATCAATAATCTTCGGCAAATAGTCTGCCAGCATCGCAGAGGCAGAACCGGTATCAACGCCAAGTTTTTGACCAAGATCTGACACGGCAGAGGTTCCCAGTGCGGATTCAACCTGATCGCCGCTAATCGGCTGGTTACTCTGCTGATTGCTAATCCACGATGATGCGATATCGCCCAGCCCACCGTTTTGTAGTTTTTCCAGCAGCGCCTGAACACCGCCCTGCTCGTTTACCCAAGTCAGGATTGCCTGATATTTCCCGGAATCCCCTTGTAGTAACGACCCAACCACCTCATCAAAAAGTCCCATGCTCCACCTCAAATTGCGGTTAATAGAAGACGTAGTGAAGTATAGGTGATTGCGGGATGAGGCAAAAAAAAACGCCTGAAAGATTCAGGCGTTTTCGTTAGTTCAACCCAGCGATTAGATATCGATGTTCGCCGCTTTCAGGGCGTTCTCTTCGATAAACGCACGACGCGGTTCAACGGCGTCGCCCATCAGGGTGGTGAACAGCTGGTCAGCAGCAATCGCATCTTTTACGGTGACGCGCAGCATACGGCGGCTGTCTGGGTCCATGGTGGTTTCCCACAGCTGATCTGGGTTCATTTCACCCAGACCTTTATAACGCTGAATGGAGAGGCCACGGCGGGACTCTTTCACCAGCCAATCCAGCGCCTGCTCGAAGCTAGCAACCGGCTGACGGCGTTCGCCACGCTCAATGAACGCATCTTCTTCTACCAGACCGCGCAGTTTCTCACCCAACGTGCAGATGCGGCGGTATTCGCCACCGGTCACGAACTCATTATCCAACGGATAATCAGTATCTACGCCGTGGGTACGAACGCGAATAATCGGTTCGAACTGCTGCTGTTCGACGTTTTCGCGAACATCAAACTTCCACTGGCTGCCGTGCTGTTCTTTCTCGTTGAGCTCGGAAACCAGGGTATTTACCCAGCGGGTGACTTTCTGCTCGTCGGAGAGATCGGCTTCAACCAGCGTTGGCTGATAGATAAGCTCTTTCAGCAGCGCTTTCGGGAAGCGACGCTCCATGCGGTGGATCATTTTCTGGGTACCGTTGAACTCGGCCACCAGTTTTTCCAGCGCTTCACCTGCCAGCGCCGGAGCGTGGGCATTGGTATGCAGCGTTGCGCCATCAAGGGCGATGGAGATCTGATACTGATCCATCGCTTCATCGTCTTTGATGTACTGTTCCTGCTTGCCTTTCTTCACTTTGTACAGCGGCGGCTGCGCAATGTAGACGTGGCCGCGCTCAACGATTTCTGGCATCTGGCGGTAGAAGAAGGTCAACAGCAGCGTACGAATGTGCGAGCCATCGACGTCCGCATCGGTCATGATGATGATGCTGTGATAGCGCAGTTTATCCGGGTTGTACTCGTCGCGACCAATGCCGCAGCCCAGCGCAGTAATCAGCGTTGCCACTTCCTGGGACGCGAGCATCTTGTCGAAGCGCGCCTTCTCAACGTTGAGGATTTTACCCTTCAGCGGCAGAATCGCCTGGTTCTTACGGTTACGCCCCTGTTTTGCAGAGCCGCCCGCAGAGTCCCCTTCCACGAGGTACAGTTCGGAGTGAGCTGGGTCGCGTTCCTGGCAGTCAGCCAGTTTGCCCGGCAGACCGGCTAAGTCCAGCGCACCTTTACGACGCGTCATTTCACGCGCACGACGGGCCGCTTCACGAGCACGCGCCGCATCGATAATCTTGCCGACAACGATTTTCGCGTCAGATGGATTTTCCAGCAGGTATTCGCTCAGCAGTTCGTTCATCTGCTGTTCAACCGCCGTTTTCACCTCGGAAGAAACCAGTTTGTCCTTGGTCTGTGAGGAGAATTTCGGATCCGGAACTTTCACGGAAACCACGGCAATCAGGCCTTCACGGGCATCATCACCGGTGGCGCTGACTTTGGCTTTTTTGCTGTAGCCTTCTTTGTCCATGTAGGCGTTCAGCGTACGGGTCATCGCCGCACGGAAGCCTGCAAGGTGGGTACCACCATCACGCTGTGGAATGTTGTTGGTGAAGCAGTAGATGTTTTCCTGGAAACCATCGTTCCACTGCAGCGCAACTTCGACGCCGATACCGTCTTTTTCGGTGGAGAAGTAGAAGATATTTGGGTGGATCGGCGTTTTGTTTTTGTTGAGATACTCAACAAACGCCTTGATGCCACCTTCATAGTGGAAATGGTCTTCTTTGCCGTCACGTTTGTCTTTCAGGCGAATAGAGACGCCTGAGTTCAGGAAGGACAGCTCACGCAGACGCTTGGCCAGAATGTCGTATTCAAATTCAACCACATTGGTGAAGGTCTCATGGCTTGGCCAGAAACGGACCTGGGTGCCGGTTGCTTCAGTATCACCCGTAACGGCCAGCGGTGCCTGCGGCACGCCGTGCACATAAGTTTGCTGATGCACTTTGCCTTCACGGCGGATCAACAGTTCCAGTTTCTGCGACAGGGCGTTTACTACGGATACGCCTACGCCGTGCAGACCGCCGGAAACTTTGTATGAGTTATCATCAAATTTACCGCCTGCGTGCAGGACGGTCATGATAACTTCAGCAGCGGATACGCCTTCTTCCGGGTGGATACCGGTCGGAATGCCACGTCCATCATCCGTTACCGATACAGAGTTATCGGCATGGATAGTCACCACGATGTCTTTACAGTGACCCGCGAGCGCTTCGTCGATAGCGTTATCCACAACCTCGAATACCATGTGGTGCAGACCGGTGCCGTCATCCGTGTCGCCGATATACATACCCGGGCGCTTACGCACCGCATCCAGCCCTTTCAGGACTTTGATACTGGAGGAGTCATAAGAATTCGACATCAACGTTTCTCGCTCATTTAATCTTGGGTTAATCCGTTATTTTACCCTTTTCCACGGTAAACATCTTCGAATTTTCGTCCGACATGTCTAGAACGTGTTCAGCGCTGATCGCGCTGACAAAAACCTGTGACTGCGTAGCTTTTAAACGGCTAGCCAACAGGCCGCGCCGCGCGTCATCAAGTTCCGAGGCAAAATCATCTATCAGGTACAGGCAGCGTCGTCCGCTCTCACGGGTCAGAAACTCGCCCTGTGCCAGACGTAGTGCGCACATCAGCAGCTTTAGCTGCCCGCGCGATAAGGTGTCTTCCACCGGCGCGCCGTCAGCGCGAATGCGGAAGTCCGCCTTGTGCGGGCCGTGTGCTGTGTAGGTCAGCATACGGTCGCGTTCGAAGTTTCTCTCCAGCACTTCGGCATAGTCGGTCTCTTTTTCCCAGCCGCGCTGGAAAGAGAAAGCGAGAGAGAATTCCGGGAGAAATTGTTTGCAGGTATCCGCCATATCTTCGGCAATACCGGTGCTGTATTCCGCCCGCCAGCGGCTGATCTGTTCCGCAAGGGGAATCAGTTCTTTATCCCAGGGGCGTAACTGTTCATAACGGTTCACCTGGCGCAGCGCAGCGTTGCGCTGCTTGAGTAACCGCTTCAGGTTACTCCAGGCGTTGAAGAATCCGGCTTCGTTGTGGAAGCACCCCCAATCAAGGAAGGCTCTTCTGTATTTGGGGCCGCCGTTGAGTAAAGTAAACCCCTCGGGCGTAATCAACTGCATCGGCATCAACAGCGCCAGCTCAGCGACCTTATGACCGTCGGTGCCGTCAATGCGCACCTTGCTGTCACCAAGCTTATCTTTCGTCAGGCCAATGGATGTTTCACGCTCCTGACCCTTTAGACGCCCATGAAGTACGAAAGCATCCTGTTCGTGGCGAATAACGCGACCAATCTGCAAACTTCGAAACGCCCGACCGTGGCCAAGCGTATAGATAGCTTCCAGCACGCTGGTTTTTCCGCTGCCGTTAGCGCCAACCAGGAAGTTAAAGCCGGGGGATAACGCGAGATCCGCGTCTTCGATATTGCGGAAATCTTTGATGAGTAAGCGCGTCAGTGACATAAGCTGATTATATTCGTCCAGGGGCGTGGGTGTCGCAGCCAGTTCGTCTACCGCCAGCGCACAGAAAGCGGAGCGTACACGAAGTACGTGAGCATTTCGAGCACTGCCGGGAGGCGAAATGGCAAGTAAACCAGCCCCTTATCAGACACTACAGTCTCATTGGCATAACGACGTAGGCCGCGCTTTGGCTGGCTGCGTCTTCAATCTGCACGCTGGAGACGGAGTCCGTCAGCAGGATACGGACGGTTTCACATTTCAGCGCGTTCAACACATCCAGCACATAACTGACGTTAAAGCCGATTTCCAGTTCAGTGCCCGGATAGGAGACATCCAGAATCTCTTCTGCTTCTTCCTGCTCCGGGTTGTTGGCGGTGATTTTAATCTGGTTTTCACTCACATACAGACGCACGCCGCGGAATTTCTCGTTGGAGAGAATCGCCGCACGGGCAAACGCCTGCTTGAGGATGTCGCAGCCAGCTTCCAGGTGTTTATCCGGATTTTTCGGCAACACGCGACGATAGTCAGGGAAACGACCATCGACCAGCTTGGAGGTAAAGATAAAATCGCCAACGTGGGCACGGATGTTATTGCTGCCAATCTGCACGCGCAGCGGCATATCGCCACCGTCGAGCATACGCATCAGCTCAATCACCCCTTTACGCGGCACGATCACCGAATGGCTAGGCAGAGATTGTCCAACCGGCATCGAACAGACCGCCAGGCGGTGTCCATCGGTGGCGACGGTACGCAGCTCTTCGCCTTCTGTTTCAAACAGCATGCCGTTTAAGTAATAGCGCACGTCCTGATGAGCCATCGAGAACTGGGTGGCTTCAATCAGGCGTTTCATCGTCGCCTGTGGCAACGTGAACTCAACGTCGCTCTGCCAGTCGTCCAGGTTCGGGAAGTCGGCAGCAGGCAGCGTAGACAGCGAGAAGCGGCTACGGCCAGAGCGTACCAGCATGCGATCGCCTTCCAACTGGACAACGATTTCCGCACCTTCCGGCAGGCCACGACAAATGTCGAAGAATTTACGCGCCGGAACGGTAGTCGCGCCCGGTTCATGCGGTTGCAGCAGCGTAACACGCGCTACCATTTCCATTTCTAAATCGGTACCGGTCAGCGACAACGTGCCGTCCGCCACCTGCAGAAGCAGGTTACCCAGAATCGGCAATGTCGGACGCCCGCCGAGCGGGCCACTCACCTGTTGTAACGGTTTTAATAAATGTTCACGTTCTACGGTAAATTTCATAGGATCACGACGACAATGTTCTGATTAAATTGGAAAAGTCTTCTTTGATATCGTGGCTTTCTTCACGCAGTTGCTCAATCTTACGGCAGGCGTGCAGCACGGTAGTATGGTCGCGGCCACCAAACGCATCGCCAATCTCCGGCAGACTGTGGTTGGTGAGCTCTTTCGCCAACGCCATCGCCATCTGGCGCGGACGCGCAACCGAGCGAGAACGTCGCTTGGAGAGCAGGTCCGCAATTTTGATTTTGTAGTACTCTGCCACCGTCTTCTGGATATTGTCGATGGTGACCAGCTTTTCCTGCAGCGCTAGCAGATCGCGCAGTGCTTCACGCACGAAATCGATGGTGATCGCCCGGCCGGTAAAGTTGGCGTTAGCGATAACGCGGTTCAGCGCCCCTTCAAGTTCACGCACGTTAGAGCGTAGACGCTTGGCAATAAAGAACGCCACTTCGCCTGGCAGACGAATATCATTTTCGTCGGCTTTTTTCATCAGGATAGCGACGCGGGTCTCAAGCTCAGGTGGTTCGATAGCGACCGTCAGACCCCAGCCGAAGCGGGATTTCAAACGATCTTCGACGCCATTGATCTCTTTCGGATAGCGATCCGAGGTAAGGATGATTTGCTGATTGCCTTCCAGCAGGGCGTTGAAGGTATGGAAGAACTCTTCCTGGGATCGTTCTTTGTTGGCAAAGAATTGAATGTCATCGATAAGCAGCGCATCCACGGAGCGGTAGTAGCGTTTAAACTCTTCGATCGCGTTGTTTTGCAGGGCTTTTACCATGTCCTGTACAAAGCGCTCGGAGTGCATATACACCACTTTTGCATTCGGTTTACGGGCAATAATACCGTTACCTACCGCGTGCAGCAGGTGCGTTTTACCCAAACCGGTACCGCCGTACAGGAACAGTGGGTTATAGGCGCCGCCTGGGTTATCTGCAACCTGGCGTGCCGCCGCACGGGCTAGCTGGTTCGATTTACCTTCAACGAAGTTATCAAAGGTGTGTTTAACGTTGACATTAGAGCGGTATGACGGCTCAGCGGGCGCCGGGACGTTATCCCAACCGGCACGCGGTGCCGGAGCCACGCGTGGCGCATAAACCTGCGCGGTTTGCGCCGGTGCGCTAACGCTGGCGGTCTCTTTTAGGGTCTGAGTGACGGGCTTGGTGCCAACCTCAAAACGCAGCTGTGGGGCGTCTGCACCACAGAAATCATTCAACAGTCCGTTGATGTTATTGAGGTATTTATCCCGCACCCAATCAAGCACAAAACGATTTGGCGCATACAGGGCCAGCGTGTTATCGCTTAATTCCGCCTGCAATGGGCGGATCCACATGCTGAATTCTGTGGCTGGTAACTCATCCTGCAATCGGGCAAGACATTGCTGCCAAAGCGAAAGTGACACGGCGGACTCCACTCGAAAAAAGTCGATACACATCATCCTCCAGGCAAACCTGCAGGCTACCTCTGACGATCCTGCCGTCAGCAAAACTGAATGCTGTCGGGGATTCATTCAGCTGCTGCAAAAATGCAGCCCGAACAAATGCTGTGTATAAGATTAAAAATTCGTGATTTTTGACGCACATCGAATAGACCCGATGCAAGCGGGTGACGTGCGAACCGCTATTTGCGGTTTTTCAACGGCCTTTCAGACGCTGTGCTGAAATGGCGCGGTACTTCCCCTTATCGATCCACCGATCGCGATCGGGCCGAGGATCATAGCGTAAACTGCGCCAGAGATCTTCTGTTTCTCACAGATTCTTCCCGATTTATCCACAGGCTGGATCCGGAAGCGCTAAGTGTAAACGATCCCGGCGAAGAGGGGGCACGATTTCCTTCGCATATTGGAAAAATTAATGACTAGCGACAAATTTCTGCTTAAATGATCTAACAAAGATCCAGGATGATCCTTGCTCTTTACTGGGCAGGCCGTATAATCCCCCACCCGGCGCATTCCGCCCGAATTTCGGAGAGGGACGCTGCTCATTTACCGGGCGAAAAATTACGGTAAAACGTGGTTTTTTACGCGGTAAATAAGGAAAGAGAATTGACTCCGGAGTGTACAATTATTACAATCCGGCCTCTTTAATCACCCATGGCTTCGGTGTCCATCGTTCGATTTTCGTTCGGATAACCAATAAAGCCATTGAATTTATTCAAGTTTAGGTAGAAATCGCCATGAAACGCACTTTTCAACCGTCTGTACTGAAGCGCAACCGTTCTCACGGCTTCCGTGCTCGTATGGCTAATAAAAATGGTCGTCAGGTTCTGGCACGTCGTCGTGCTAAAGGCCGTTCTCGTCTGACCGTTTCTAAGTAATAAAGCTAACCCTTCGAGTGGTTAAGCTAGCATTTCCCAGGGAGTTACGTTTGTTAACTCCCAATCATTTCACATTCGTCTTCCAGCAGCCACAACGGGCTGGCACGCCGCAAATCACCATCCTCGGCCGCCTAAATTCGCTGGGGCATCCCCGCATCGGTCTTACCGTCGCCAAGAAAAACGTTAAACGCGCACATGAACGCAATCGGATTAAACGTCTGACGCGTGAAAGTTTCCGTTTACGTCAGCATGAACTCCCACCAATGGATTTCGTGGTGGTGGCGAAGAAAGGGGTTGCCGATCTCGATAACCGTGCTCTCTCGGAAGCGTTGGAAAAATTATGGCGCCGTCACTGTCGCCTGTATCCCGGCTCCTGATAGGCCTGATTAGGGTCTATCAGCGCCTGATTAGTCCGCTACTCGGGCCGCATTGCCGTTTCACGCCAACCTGTTCTCAGTACGGAATTGAGGCATTGCGCAGGTTTGGAGTGATAAAAGGCAGTTGGTTGACAGTGAAACGCGTATTAAAATGCCACCCTTTACACCCTGGTGGTGACGACCCCGTCCCGCCTGGACCATTTGATACCAGAGAACACTAACGATGGATTCGCAACGCAATCTTCTTATCATCGCTTTGTTGTTCGTGTCTTTCATGATCTGGCAAGCCTGGGAGCAGGATAACAATCCTCAGGCCCAGCAGCAGACCACGCAGACTACGACCACAGCAGCGGGTAGCGCCGCAGACCAGGGCGTACCGGCCAGTGGCCAAGGGAAACTGATCACGGTTAAAACTGATGTGCTTGAGCTGACCATCAACACCCGCGGTGGTGATGTTGAGCAGGCACTGCTTCCGGCTTACCCGAAAGCACTGAAATCTGACGAACCGTTCCAGTTACTGGAAACCACACCACAGTTTATCTATCAGGCACAGAGCGGCTTAACCGGTCGTGATGGCCCGGATAACCCGGCTAACGGCCCACGTCCGCTGTATAATGTCGATAAAGATGCGTTTGTACTGGCTGACGGTCAGAATGAACTCGTCATTCCACTGACCTATACCGATAAAGCGGGCAACGTCTTCACCAAAACCTTCACCCTGAAACGCGGTGACTATGCGGTGAACGTCGGCTATAACGTGCAGAACGTCAGCGACAAGCCGCTGGAAATCTCGACCTTCGGTCAGCTCAAGCAAAGCGCTGCGCTGCCGACAAGCCGTGATACCCAGACCGGTGGCCTGTCTACCATGCATACCTTCCGCGGCGCGGCGTATTCAACTTCCGATTCGAAATATGAAAAATACAAATTCGATACGATTGTTGATAACGAGAACCTGAACACCAATACCCAGAACGGTTGGGTGGCGATGCTGCAGCAGTACTTCACCACTGCATGGGTTCCAGAAAACAAAGGTACCAACAACCTTTACACCGCTAACCTCGGTAACGGCGTTGTGGCAATTGGCTACAAATCTCAGCCGGTACTGGTTCAGCCAGGTCAGGTTGATAAGCTGAACAGCACCCTGTGGGTCGGCCCAGCAATTCAGGACAAAATGGCCGCCGTTGCGCCACACCTGGATCTGACCGTTGACTACGGCTGGCTGTGGTTCATCTCTCAGCCGCTGTTCAAACTGCTGAAATGGATCCATAGCTTCCTGGGCAACTGGGGCTTCTCCATCATCGTTATCACCTTTATCGTTCGTGGCATCATGTACCCGCTGACTAAAGCGCAGTACACCTCCATGGCGAAGATGCGTATGCTGCAGCCGAAGATTCAGGCTATGCGTGAGCGTCTGGGCGACGACAAACAGCGTCAAAGCCAGGAAATGATGGCCCTGTATAAAGCTGAGAAGGTAAACCCGCTGGGTGGCTGCTTCCCGCTGATTATCCAGATGCCTATCTTCCTTGCGCTGTACTACATGCTGAGCGCCTCGGTTGAACTGCGTCATGCGCCGTTCATCCTGTGGATTCACGATTTGTCTGCACAAGACCCGTACTACATCCTGCCGATCATCATGGGCGCGACGATGTTCTTCATTCAGAAGATGTCTCCGACCACTGTGACCGACCCGATGCAGCAGAAGATCATGACCTTTATGCCGGTCATCTTCACGGTGTTCTTCCTGTGGTTCCCATCCGGTCTGGTGGTTTACTATATCGTCAGCAACCTGGTAACCATTATCCAGCAGCAGCTGATTTACCGTGGTCTGGAAAAACGTGGCCTGCATAGCCGCGAGAAGAAAAAATCCTGATTCGGTACCATAAGCGCTAAAATGAAAGGCGGTCGAATGACCGCCTTTTTTATTGCGTAGGGCGGATAAGCGCAGCGCATCCGCCAAACAAACTAACGGGAATATCATGAGCCATAACGACACTATTGTCGCCCAGGCAACCCCACCGGGACGCGGTGGCGTGGGCATTTTGCGTATCTCCGGCCTGAAGGCGCGCGACGTCGCGCAGGCGGTGCTGGGCAAGCTGCCGAAGCCGCGCTACGCCGACTATCTGCCGTTTAAAGATGGTGACGGCAGCGCGCTGGATCAAGGCATTGCGCTGTGGTTCCCCGGCCCGAACTCCTTCACCGGTGAGGATGTGTTAGAACTTCAGGGACACGGCGGCCCGGTGATTCTCGATTTGCTGCTCAAACGTATTCTGACGCTGCCGGGCGTACGTATTGCCAAACCAGGCGAATTCTCCGAACGCGCGTTTTTAAACGATAAACTCGATTTGGCCCAGGCCGAAGCGATTGCCGACCTGATTGACGCCAGCTCCGAGCAGGCGGCCCGTTCCGCGCTAAACTCGCTACAGGGTGCATTCTCCACCCGCGTTAACCACCTTGTGGAAGCACTCACTCACCTGCGAATCTTTGTCGAGGCGGCTATCGACTTCCCGGATGAGGAGATCGACTTCCTCTCCGACGGTAAAATCGAAGCCCAGCTTAACAACGTGATTGCCGATCTCGACGCCGTCCGTGCCGAAGCGCGTCAGGGCAGCCTGCTGCGTGAAGGGATGAAAGTGGTTATTGCCGGTCGTCCAAATGCCGGGAAATCGAGCCTGCTGAACGCGCTGGCGGGCCGTGAAGCGGCGATCGTCACCGATATTGCCGGCACCACCCGCGACGTGCTGCGTGAGCATATCCATATTGACGGCATGCCGCTGCACATCATTGATACCGCCGGGCTGCGCGAAGCGAGCGACGAAGTGGAACGTATCGGTATCGAGCGTGCCTGGCAGGAAATTGAGCAGGCCGACCGCGTGCTGTTTATGGTTGATGGCACCACCACCGACGCCACCGACCCAGCGGAGATTTGGCCGGACTTTATCGCCCGTTTGCCGAAAACCCTGCCGATTACCGTAGTACGCAACAAAGCGGATATCACCGGCGAAACGCTCGGTCTTAGCGAAGTAAATGAGCACTCACTTGTACGCCTTTCCGCGCGTACCGGCGAAGGTGTCGATGTGCTGCGTAACCATCTCAAGCAGAGCATGGGCTTTGAAACCAACATGGAAGGCGGCTTCCTGGCGCGCCGTCGTCACCTGCAGGCGCTATCAGACGCCGCAGAACATCTGCAGCAGGGTAAAGCACAGCTTCTGGGCGCCTGGGCTGGAGAACTGCTGGCAGAAGAGCTACGGCTGTCTCAGCAATGCCTGAGCGAGATAACCGGTGAGTTTACCTCCGACGATCTGCTGGGACGGATATTCTCCAGCTTCTGTATTGGCAAATAATTTTACTGTTACTTCCTGAGCCGACGCAGTACTGCAGGCTCGGTAAGCGGTAATGATGCTAAACAACCGTGATTTCCCCTCAGGAAATCACGGTTGTCCAAATGGCAACTCGTGCCGCAGACCCTCTCCCCGTATGCTTAGCGCCACATTCCTTATGAGGTTGCTATGACGCGCTTTCTGATCTGTAGTTTTGCTCTGGTTCTCCTGTATCCCGCAGGTATTGATATGTATCTGGTGGGATTACCCCGCATAGCGGCTGATTTACAGGCCAGCGAAGCACAGCTGCATATTGCGTTTTCGGTCTATCTGGCAGGGATGGCAACCGCCATGCTGTTCGCCGGTAAAGTCGCAGACCAATCGGGCCGCAAGCCGGTCGCCATCGTCGGGGCAATTATCTATATTCTCGCCTCGGCGCTCTGTTCGCTGGCTGAGAGCGGTACGCCATTCCTGGTGGGGCGCTTTATTCAGGGTATCGGCGCAGGCTGCTGTTACGTGGTGGCATTCGCGATACTGCGCGATACGCTGGACGATCGCCGCCGGGCGAAGGTGCTGTCTTTACTCAACGGGATCACCTGTATCGTCCCAGTCTTGGCGCCGGTTATGGGGCATCTGATTATGCTCAAATACCCGTGGTAGAGCCTGTTCTACACGATGATCGGCATGGGTGTAGTTGTCTGTCTGTTGTCGGTATTTATCCTGCGAGAATCGCGCCCAGCGGCTCTTAAGACATCAACACCAACAGAGCGTGGCGCCGAATCGCTGTTAAATCGCTTTTTCCTTAGCCGCCTCGCGATTACGACCCTCAGCGTGTCGGTGATCCTCACCTTCGTGAATACCTCGCCGGTACTGCTGATGGAAGTGATGGGTTTTGACCGTGGGGAATATGCCACCACCATGGCGATGACCGCCGGTGTCAGCATGGCGGTGTCATTCTCCACGCCGTTCGCCTTGAGCCTGTTCAAACCCAGAACCCTCATGCTGGCTTCACAGGTGCTGTTCCTGACCGCTGGCATCGTGTTAACCCTCGCCAGCACAAACACGGTCACACTGTTTGGGCTCACCTTAATTTGTGCCGGTTTCTCGGTCGGCTTTGGGGTTGCCATGAGCCAGGCGCTGGGTCCTTTCTCGCTTCGTGCGGGGGTGGCAAGCTCAGCATTAGGTATTGCGCAGGTTTGCGGTTCATCACTGTGGATTTGGCTGGCTGCAATCCTCGGTCTTGATGCGCTGAATATGCTGATCGGGATTCTGATTGTCTGTAGCATAGTGAGTATCATGTTGATTATCACTGTTGCTTCTAACCGGTCCGCGCCAACTCATGAAGAAATCCCTCAGCAGTCTCGATCTTAATTTACTGCTCTGCCTACAGCTCCTGATGCAGGAGCGTAGCGTGACTAAAACCGCCAAACGGATGAACGTTACGCCGTCGGCGGTCAGTAAATCGCTATCGAAGCTGAGAGCCTGGTTTGACGATCCGCTGTTTGTGAACACCCCGCTTGGGCTCACACCAACGCCGCTAATGCTCAGTATGGAGCACAGCCTGGCGGAGTGGATGCAAATGGGCAATCAGCTGCTCGATAAGCCTAATCATGAAACGCCGCGCGGGCTGAAGTTTGATCTGGTGGCCGAAACGCCGCTGGTGATGATCATGTTCAATGCGCTCTCGCAGCAGATCTACCAGCGCTATCCTCAGGCAACAATTAAAGTGCGCAACTGGGACTACGATTCGCTGGACGCCATTATTCGCGGCGAAGTGGATATCGGCTTTACCGGACGTGAAAGCCATCCACGTTCGCGCGAACTCCTGAGCCTGCTGCCGCTGTCGATTGACCATGAAGTGCTGTTTTCCGATCTTCCCTGCGTCTGGCTACGCGAGGATCATCCAGCGCTTCAGGAAGAGTGGAATCTGGAGACGTTTCTACGCTACCCGCATATCAGTATCAGCTGGGAGCAAAGCGATACCTGGGCACTGGACGATGTGCTTCAGGAAATGGGGCGTCAGCGCAACATCGCCTTAAACCTACCGGGATTTGAACAGTCGCTATTTATGGCCGCCCAGCCGGATCACAATATGCTGGCCACCGCGCCGCGCTATTGTCGCTACTATAACCAGCTTCACCAGCTATCGCTGGTCGCACGACCTCTGCCGTTCGACGCTGCGCAATTGGATAAATTGCTGGTCCCGTTTACCCTTCTTTGGCATAAACGAAATAGTCACAACCCCAAAATTATTTGGCTACGCGAAACCCTCAAATCCCTATACCTCACTGTTTCCTGACTCATTATTCATAAAAATAATGTGTTTCAGTTAAGGGAAAGTGTAAAAGTCTCGTAATACCCCTTTTCATTCGCACTTTTAGGCAGTAAAACCTGATCATAACTTGCGTAAATGTTACTCTCACAATATCCACAGTCCATTAATCACGGAGCGAAAAATGGCGACGCACTTTGCAAGAGGGATCCTCAAGGACGGGCATCTACTGTCGGTCAGGCTATCATCCACCAGCCACAACATCGCACGCCAGCTTCCGGCCTATCGCCGCACTCGCTATCTGGCGTCGCGGGCGTTGCTGGCCGAGCTGCTGTTTATGCTTTACGGCATCAGCGAACTCCCCGAAATCGTGACCCAGACGGAAGGCAAACCGTTCTTTAAAGATAGCCAACTGCCTGATTTTTCCATCGCCTATGCGGGCAATATCGTTGGCGTGGCGCTGACCACCGAAGGCACATGCGGCCTCGATATGGAGCTGCTGCACGTGCTGCGTAATACTCCGCAGGCGACGATGATGGAAAACTACCGATTTACCAGTAATGAAAATCTGTGGATTAACAACCAGAGCGATCCACACGAAGCGCGCGTGCAGCTCATTGCGCTGCGCCAGAGTGTGCTCAAGATGACCGGCGACGTTCATCTCGACTCACCGCAGGCTCTGCAGTTACTTCCCGGCTCTGGTCGTCTGCGTTCCGCCACCACCGATCAGCTCGAGGTCATTTGTGATGCGGAGGACGTTCTGGCCTGGTCACTCGCCGTTTCGCCATCAATTGAAAAACTCAAGGTATGGGAGTTTGATGGCAAATACGGTTGGCGTAGCCTGCCAGACGCGCAAACCCGGGCTAATGAACCCGCGGCGCGCGTGATGAGATTCACCAGCCTACCGGCGGAGAAAGCGCTTATACTCAACTGATTCGGCTGGAAAACAGCCTCATGATGCAAAGGAGTAATCATGTCTGAAGCGTTGAAAGTTGTTACGTTATTGGGAAGCCTGCGCAAAGGTTCATTTAACGGTATGGTTGCACGCACCCTGCCAAAAATCGCTCCGGCGGGCATGAGCATCTCTCCGCTCCCGTCGATTGGCGATATCCCGCTGTACGATGCTGACCTGCAACAAGAAGATGGATTCCCGCAAAGCGTTGAAGCGCTGGCTGAGCAAATTCGCCAGGCTGATGGCGTGGTTATCGTTACGCCGGAATATAACTACTCCGTGCCGGGTGGTCTGAAAAATGCCATCGACTGGCTGTCTCGCCTGCCGGATCAACCGCTGGCCGGTAAGCCAGTGCTGATCCAGACCAGCTCCATGGGCGCCATTGGCGGCGCACGCTGTCAGTACCATCTGCGCCAGATTCTGGTGTTCCTCGACGCGATGGTGATGAACAAGCCAGAGTTTATGGGCGGCGTGATTCAGAACAAGGTCGACCCACAGCTGGGTGAAGTGATTGAGCAGGGCACGCTGGACCATCTGACCGGTCAATTGACCGCGTTTGGCGAATATATTCAGCGCGTTAAAGCATAAAGAAAAGCCCGGCAGCGCTAACGCTTGCCGGGCCTCTATTGTCCTGTAGGTCAGGTCAGCGAAGGCCTCCTGACACCACAAACCGCATCTTAGTGGGCGTCGATAAACACAATCTTCAGGATAAACAGCAGTGCGACGATAATCACGCACGGGCTGAGATCGCGGAAACGACCGGTACCGATTTTCATAATGCAGTAAGAGATAAAGCCCAGCGCGATACCTTCGGTAATCGAGAAGCTAAACGGCATCATCACCGCGGTAATAAACGCCGGAACCGCTTCAGTCAGGTCATCCCACTTCACGCGCGACAGGCTTGAAGTCATCAGCACGCCAACGTAAATCAGCGCCCCCGCAGCCGCATAGCCCGGCACCATTCCCGCCAGAGGCGACAGGAAAATCACCAGCAGGAACAGCAGACCAACCACCACCGCCGTCAGACCAGTACGCCCGCCAACGGAAACGCCGGAAGAGGATTCGATATACGCGGTGACGGAAGAAGTCCCGATAAAGGAACCGGCTACTGAAGACACGCTATCCACAAACAGCGCCTGCTTCATACGTGGGAACTTACCCTTTTCATCTGCCAGACCCGCTTTATCGGTGACGCCAATCAGCGTACCGGAGGAGTCAAACAGGTTCACCAGCATGAAGGAGAAGATAACGCCCGCAAGGCCCAGGTTAAATGACCCAGCGAGATCAACGTGACCAACAACCGTGGTAATGCTCGGTGGTGCGGACACAATACCGTTATAGTGAACGTCACCCAGCATCCAACCCAGCAGGGTTGTCACCACGATAGACACCAGCACTGCCGCATGAATATTGCGGGACGCCAGAATCGCGATGATAAAGAAGCCCAGCACGCCCAGCAGTACGCTGTGGGAGGTCAGGTTGCCGATAGACACCAGCGTGTCCTTGTTGGCGACGATAACGCCAGCATTTTTCAGGCCCATCATACCGATGAACAGCCCGATACCGCTGGTGATCCCCACACGCAGGCTCACCGGAATGTTAGCAATCATCCAGTAACGTACGCGGAAAATAGTTAACAGCAGCAGACCCACTGCGCCCCAGAAGATGGCGCCCATGCCTACCTGCCACGGCAGGCCCATGGCCTGTACCACCACAAACGCGAAGAAGGCATTCAGGCCCATCGCTGGCGCCAGCGCCACCGGCAGGTTGGCGAATACGCCCATCAGGATACTGCCTAACGCCGCAATCAGACAGGTCGTCACGAACACCGCACTGGTGTCCATTCCGGCTACGCCAAGAATTTGCGGGTTTACGAAAACGATGTAGACCATCGTCAGGAAGGTGGTGAAACCGGCGATCACTTCGGTGCGTGCCGTTGTGCCGTGTTCGCGCAGTTTAAACACGCGATCCAGTATCCCCTGACCGGAAGCCGGGGTGGTGTGTTGTTGGCTCATTATCTATTTCCGCAGAAAGGAAGGAAAATTCGTCGCTATCCTATACCAAAATGCGACAATAGGCGCGGTTATGAGATACTTTTTTCATTGATTTTGCTTATACGGCAACGATTGCGTCTCTTAATTCTGCATTACGTAAACGTTAAACTTGTTAAAAAGGAAATGACATGTCCGGAGTTGAAGCGGTTTTTTTCGACTGTGACGGCACGCTGGTTGACAGCGAGGTTATCTGTTCACGGGCCTACGTCCATATGTTTAAAACATTTGGTATCACGCTCGATCTGGAAGATATTTTTAAACGTTTCAAGGGCGTGAAGCTCTACGAAATCATCGACATCATCAACGAAGAGCACGGGACAAAGCTGGCGAAGTCAGATTTAGAACCCGTTTACCGCGCAGAGGTCGCACGCCTTTTCGACTCGGAACTTGAGGTGATTGATGGCGCTGGTGCCCTCATTGATGCAGTCAATATTCCAATGTGTATCGTCTCGAATGGCCCGGTCAGCAAAATGCAGCATTCGCTGGGCAAGCTGGGGATGTTGCATCATTTCCCGGAAAAGTTATTCAGCGGCTACGATATTCAACGCTGGAAGCCCGATCCGGCACTGATGTATCACGCGGCCAAAGCCATGAACGTCAACGTCGAGAATTGTATTCTGGTGGATGATTCAGCGGCTGGCGCCCAGTCGGGGATTGATGCAGGGATGGAGGTGTTCTATTTCTGCGCCGACCCGCATAACAAGCCGATCGTGCATCCTAAAGTGACGATGTTTACCGAACTGTCGCAGCTGCCGGAACTGTGGAAAGCGCGCGGCTGGGATATTACGCGATAGAGAAAAAAGCCGGATGGCGCTAACGCTTATCCGGCCTACAAATCCCGTAAGGCGGATAAGCAAAGCGCCATCCGCCAATACTGTTACTCTTTCGGCTCTTTACCCGCCAGCAGCTTATCCAGCTCATCGCCGCCAACGTGACGGAAATCTTGCCCCTTCACGAAGTAGAAGATGTATTCACAGATATTCTGGCAGCGATCGCCGATACGTTCGATGGAACGGGCGCAGAATAGCGCGGTCAGCACGCTTGGAATGGTGCGCGGGTCTTCCATCATATAGGTCATCAGCTGGCGCACGATGCCCTCATATTCCTGGTCAACTTTCTTGTCTTCGCGATAGATACGCACCGCTTCGTCCAAATCCATGCGCGCAAAGGCATCCAGTACGTCGTGCAGCATCTGCACGGTGTGGCGGCCCAGCGATTCCAGACTCACCAGTAGCGGCTGGTGCTGGTGGGAGAATTTCTCCAGCGCGGTGCTGCAGATCTTGTCCGCTACATCACCAATACGTTCCAGTTCAGCGATAGTTTTGATGATAGCCATCACCAGACGCAGGTCGCTCGCCGTCGGCTGACGTTTGGCAATAATGCGTACGCAGGCTTCGTCGATCGCCACTTCCATCATGTTGACGTGCTTGTCGCCTTCAATGACGCGTTTTGCCAGCTCGCTGTCCTGGTTATGCATCGCGGTAATTGCATCAGAAAGCTGCTGCTCTACCATGCCGCCCATGGTCATCACCTGGGTGCGAATGCTTTCCAGTTCTGCGTTGAACTGGCCGGAAATATGTTTATTGAGGTTTAAATTGTCCATCATTTCTCCAGATGCCCAAATAATTCCGAGCGAAAACAGGGCAGCCTACGCAGCTCTCTGTTCACGCCTGAAAGATAAAGGGCATATCAACCATAGCGGCCAGTAATATAATCTTCAGTTTGTTTCTTCGCGGGCTTAGTGAACAGATCGTCCGTGTTGCTGAACTCAATCAATTCGCCCAGGTACATAAACGCCGTGTGGTCGGAACAACGCGCAGCCTGCTGCATGTTGTGGGTCACGATAACCACGGTGTAATCCTCTTTCAGCTCGGTGATCAGCTCTTCAATACGCCCGGTAGAGATCGGGTCAAGCGCTGAGCACGGCTCATCCAACAGCAGAACTTCCGGGCGAATCGCAATACCGCGCGCAATGCACAAACGCTGCTGCTGACCACCGGAGAGAGAATATCCGCTCTGGTGCAGTTTATCCTTGGTTTCATTCCATAATGCGGCCTTGGTCAATGCCCACTGTACGCGCTCGTCCATATCGGTGCGGGACAGCTTTTCAAACAGACGCACGCCAAAGGCGATGTTGTCATAGATGGACATCGGGAACGGCGTTGGCTTCTGGAATACCATGCCCACTTTGGCACGCAGCAGCGCGATATCCTGGGTATTGGTAAGAATATTGTCGCCATCCAGCAGAATTTCACCTTCCGCGCGCTGCTCTGGGTACAGTTCAAACATTTTGTTGAAAGTACGCAGCAGCGTCGATTTACCGCAGCCCGATGGGCCGATAAACGCGGTGACCTGGTTTTTAGCGATATCCAGGTTAATGTTCTTCAGGGCATGGAATTTGCCGTAGTAGAAGTTCAGGTCACGTACTGAAATCTTACCCGGAGTTGTGTTCACCATACTCATCTCAATCTCTTCCTCATCCAGCGCCGCCGTTGGCCGCGCTGTAAAAAATTAACCGTGTTTCTTCTTCGCGAAAATAACGCGCGCCAGAATGTTCAGCAGCAGTACGCACAGAGTGATAATCAACACCCCGGCCCAGGCCAGTTGCTGCCACTCCGCAAACGGGCTCATCGCAAATTTAAAGATGGTCACCGGCAGGTTAGCAATTGGCTGCATCATGTCGGTGCTCCAGAACTGGTTGGAGAGCGCGGTAAACAGCAGCGGGGCAGTTTCACCCGCGATACGCGCTATCGCCAGCAGGATGCCGGTCATAATCCCGGAAATAGACGCTTTCAGCGTAATGGCTGAAATCATCCGCCATTTCGGCGTTCCCAGCGCATATGCCGCTTCACGCAGGCTATCCGGCACCAGCTTCAGCATATTCTCGGTAGTACGAATAACGATTGGCACCTGCAGCAGTGCCAGCGCAATCACGCCCGCCCAACCGGAGAAGTGCTGCATCTGCGCCACCACGATGGTGTAGACGAACAGCCCCACCACGATAGACGGTGCGGAAAGCAGAATATCGTTAATAAAGCGGATAACCTCGGCCAGCCAGGATTTGCGCCCGTACTCAGCAAGGTAGATACCCGCCATAATGCCCAGCGGTGTACCAAAAACGGTCGACCACAGAATCAGCAGGCCACTGCCCGCCAGGGCGTTTGCCAGACCACCGCCCGCGGTGTTCGGCGGCGGCGTCATTTCGGTAAACAGCGCCAGCGACATCCCGTCGATACCACGGGTAATGGTAGCCATTAAGATCCACACCAGCCAAAACAGGCCGAAGATCATGGTGGCCATGGAGAGCGTCAGCGCGATGCGGTTCTTCATGCGGCGACGCGCCTGCATCTTGCGGCGAGACTCGGCCAGCTCAGCGGTGCTTTGCATTTCCAGAGTGGTCATGAGCGTGCCCCCTCATTCTTCGCCAGGCGCATAATCATGAACTTCGATGCCGCCAGAACGATAAAGGTAATCGCAAACAGGATCAGACCCAGTTCCATCAAGGCGGAGACGTGCAGGCCGGATTCCGCTTCGGCAAATTCGTTCGCCAGCGCAGAGGTAATACTGTTGCCCGGCATGTACAGAGACGCACTGTCGAGCTGGTAGGTGTTACCGATGATAAAGGTCACTGCCATGGTTTCACCCAGCGCGCGGCCAAGGCCGAGCATCACGCCACCGATAACCCCATTTTTGGTGAACGGCAGGACGATACGCCAGATAACTTCCCAGGTAGTGCAGCCGATGCCGTAGGCCGACTCTTTCATCATCACCGGGGTCTGTTCAAACACATCACGCATAACGGCGGAGATATACGGGATAATCATGATGGCCAGGATGACACCTGCCGCCAGGATACCGATACCAAAAGCCGGGCCGGAGAACAGAGCGCCGACAAACGGGATGTTAGAAAGAATATTGCCGACCGGCTCCTGGAAGTAGGTCGCGAACAGCGGAGCAAAGATAAACAGCCCCCACATGCCGTAAACAATACTGGGGATCGCCGCCAGCAGTTCAATCGCGATACCTAACGGGCGTTTAAGCCAGTTTGGTGCCAGTTCAGTCAGGAAGAGTGCGATGCCGAAGCTCACCGGAACGGCGATTAGCAAAGCGATAACGGAGGTGACGATCGTACCGTAAATCGGTACCAGCGCGCCGTAGACATCGTTCGGTGCGTCCCACTCTTTGGTCCACAGGAAGGCGAAGCCGAACTTCTCCATACTGGGCCAGGAAGAGATGACAAGGGAGACGATAATCCCACCCAACATCAATAGCACAATCAGCGCAGCCAGTCTTACCAGCGCGCTGAATATCATGTCACCCTTTTTACCCGGTGGGTTAAAAGCAGGCTTGGTTGCAGCCATAAATCACTCTTTCAGTTTAAAATCCGCGACGACGTTTACAGATGCCCGGCGTCACCGCCGGGCTACCGTAATCAGTACAGCGCTTTACCGCTGCTATCTTTTACGTTGGTCTTCCATGCAGCACGAACCTGCTCAACCACGCTTTCCGGCAGAGTAGCATAATCCAGTTCGTTAGCCTGCTTCCCACCGTTTTTGTACGCCCAATCAAAGAACTTCAGCACTTCAGCGCCTTGCTCAGGTTTCTTCTGATCTTTGTGAACCAGAATGAAAGTTGTAGAGGTGATTGGCCATGCGCCCTCACCTTTCTGGTTGGTCAGGTCCTGCGCGAAGGATTTGCTCCAGTCAGCGCCTTTAGCGGCGTTGGCGAAGTTTTCTTCGGTTGGGCTAACCGCTTTACCGTCAGCAGAAATCAGCTTGGTGTAAGCCAGGTTATTCTGCTTAGCGTAAGCATATTCAACGTAGCCAATTGCACCCGGCAGACGCTGTACGAAGGCAGCAATACCGTCGTTACCTTTACCGCCCAGACCGGTCGGCCAGTTCACGGTAGAACCAGAACCGATTTTGGATTTCCACTCTTCGTTCACTTTCGCCAGGTAGCTGGTGAAGACGAAGGAAGTACCGGAACCATCAGCGCGACGCACTACGGCGATATTCTGCGAAGGCAGCTTCACGCCTGGGTTCAGTTTGGTGATGGCTTCGTCATCCCACTTCTTAATCTTGCCGAGGTAAATGTCACCCAGCGTTTTGCCGTCCAGCACCAGCTCGCCTGATTTCAGGCCAGGGATGTTAACGGCCAGCACCACACCGCCGATTACGGTCGGGAACTGGAACAGGCCTTCCTGCGTCAGTTTTTCGTCAGACAGCGGAGCATCTGATGCGCCGAAATCTACGGTGTTAGCGGTAATTTGTTTTACGCCACCGGAAGAACCGATACCCTGGTAGTTAACTTTGCTACCGGTCTCTTTTTGATAGGTATCTGCCCATTTGGCATACACTGGCGCAGGGAAGGTTGCACCTGCACCTGTCAGGCTTGCAGCTGCGAATGCAGAGAAAGCGCTCATCGATAAGGTCGCGGCGACAACAGTTGCGACAGTGGTACGCATAACTTTCATAATGTCTCCTGCAAGAATTCGTAAAGTATTGTTTAGTGGCTACGATGAGCAAAATAGGATAAACAGGTGACAGTTATATGTAAGGTTTATGACAGTTTAATGACAACAGAAACCCTGTAAAAAGCATCATTATTAAAACCAATAAAATCAGATAATTAAAAAAATAATTTACAATAAAATTTCAGAAAAATTTTCTTTTTATGACAGCGGAATTGCGGCGCTTTATGACAGTTATAGCAGGTAAAAAAAATCCGGCTATGCCTGAGACATAGCCGGATGGTGAGACAGTTAACGTGATTATTCGACGGTCACGGATTTCGCCAGGTTACGCGGTTGGTCAACGTCGGTGCCTTTGATAAGCGCCACGTGATAAGACAGCAACTGCAACGGGACGGTATAGAAGATAGGTGCAATCACCTCTTCGACATGCGGCATCTCAATGATGTGCATGTTGTCGCTGTTAGTGAATGCCGCATCTCTGTCGGCAAACACGTACAGCTCGCCGCCGCGCGCGCGAACCTCTTCAATGTTGGATTTCAGTTTTTCCAGCAGTTCGTTATTCGGCGCGACCACAATCACCGGCATATCGGCATCAATCAACGCCAGCGGGCCGTGTTTCAGTTCGCCTGCCGCGTAGGCCTCTGCGTGAATGTAGGAGATCTCTTTAAGCTTAAGCGCGCCTTCCAGCGCAATCGGGTATTGATCGCCACGGCCAAGGAACAGCGCGTGATGCTTGTCAGAGAAATCCTCCGCCAGCGCTTCAATGCGTTTATCTTCAGACAGTACCTGCTCAATACGGCTCGGCAGTGCCTGCAACGCATGAACGATATCCTGCTCGACGGCCGCATCAACGCCTTTAAGACGCGCCATTTTGGCCACCAGCAGCAGCAATACCGTTAACTGAGTGGTAAAGGCTTTAGTCGACGCAACGCCGATTTCCGCGCCCGCCTTGGTCATGATCGCCAGATCGGACTCACGCACCAGCGACGAACCGGCGACGTTACACACCGCCAGCGAGCCCAAATACCCTAGCTCTTTGGTCAAACGCAGACCGGCCAGCGTATCGGCAGTTTCACCTGATTGCGACAGGGTGATAACCAGGCTGTTCGGACGCACAGCAGATTTGCGGTAACGGAATTCCGAGGCAATTTCGACATCGCACGGCATGCCAACCAGCGATTCAAACCAGTAGCGTGCGACCATTCCGGAGTTGTAGGAAGTACCGCAAGCAATAATCTGAATGTGCTCAACCTTAGAGAGCAGCGCATCGGCCTGTGGCCCAAGTTCGCTTAAATCCACCTGACCATGGCTGATACGCCCGGTTAAGGTGTTTTTAATCGCGTTCGGCTGCTCATAGACCTCTTTTTGCATGTAGTGGCGATAGATACCTTTATCGCCCGCATCGTACTGCAGATTGGACTCGATCTCCTGACGCTTCACTTGGGCACCAGATTTATCAAAGATCTCAACCGTACGGCGCGTAACCTCCGCGATATCTCCCTCTTCAAGGAAGATAAAACGACGGGTAACAGGTAAAAGAGCCAGTTGGTCTGAAGCGATAAAGTTCTCACCCATGCCAAGGCCGATAACCAGCGGGCTACCGGAACGAGCGGCCAGCAGTGTACCCGGATCGCGAGAGTCCATGATGACGGTACCGTACGCACCGCGCAGTTGAGGAATCGCGCGCAGAACGGCTTCGCGCAGCGTGCCTCCCTGCTCCAGTTCCCAGTGCACTAAGTGAGCAATTACTTCGGTATCGGTGGCGGAAACAAAGACGTAGCCACGCGTCTGCAGCATTTCGCGCAGCGGTTCGTGGTTCTCGATGATGCCGTTATGCACCACCACAATGTGATCAGAAACATGCGGATGCGCGTTGCTTTCTGAAGGTTCGCCATGGGTCGCCCAGCGGGTATGAGCAATACCGGTACCACCAGGCAGCGGGTGCTCTTCCGCAGCCTGCGCCAGCATCTGGACTTTCCCCAGGCGACGCAGACGGGTCATATGACCTTCTGCATCCACCACCGCCAGACCCGCAGAGTCATAGCCACGGTATTCCAGACGACGAAGACCTTCGAGAAGGATTTCAGCTACATCACGTTGCGCGACTGCGCCAACAATTCCACACATAGTTTTTAAGTTCCGATTTTTACGCGTTGTCGGTCAACCTGTTGCCCGTATACCGGGCGCCCCGAGCCTTGTAGAGAGTGGGGTTATTTTTATAGGTACTGCTTTGTGGAAGGGAGATTATGTTATCTCCTCATCCGTTGTCTGCCGGATAAGCGAAACGCCATCCGGCAAAAAAGTTACTTTTTCTTCACCGGACGCTGCCAGCCCTGTTTATGGACCTGCGGTACACGGCTTAACACCAGTTCATTATCCGCCACGTTGCGGGTGACAGTCGTTCCGGCGGCAATGGTGACGCCTTTGCCGATAGTGACCGGGGCCACCAGTTGGGAATCAGAGCCGACAAACACGTCGTCGCCGATAATGGTTTTAAACTTGTTGGCGCCGTCATAGTTGCAGGTGATGGTACCCGCGCCGATATTGACGTTATCACCAATTTCCGCATCGCCCAGATAGGTCAGATGGCCCGCTTTCGAGCCTTTACCCAGACGCGCTTTTTTCATCTCAACGAAGTTACCGACGTGAGCGCCTTCCAGCAGTTCAGCACCTGGACGCAGTCGGGCAAACGGCCCGATGGTGCAGGCGGCCTGCAGCGTCGCATCTTCCACCACGCTGTACGGGCTGATTTCACAATCATCGCCGATGGTGCTGTTTTTAATCACACAGCCCGCGCCAATTTTGACCCGCTGGCCCAGAACCACGTTGCCTTCAAGGATAACGTTAGTATCAATCTCCACATCACGCCCGTGAGAAAGCGTGCCGCGCAGATCAAAACGAGCAGGATCGCGCAGCATGACGCCCGCCAGCAGCAGTTTTTCTGCCTGCTCGGACTGGTAAACGCGCTCCAGGCGCGCCAGCTGCAGACGGTTATTCACCCCTTCCACTTCGCTCAAGCGCTCCGGATGTACCGCGGCAATTTCATGCCCTTCCTGGTACGCCATGGCGATAATATCGGTGATATAGAATTCGCCCTGTGCATTGTTATTGTCGAGCTTCGCCAGCCAGCGCTTCATATCCGCACCGTTGGCAATCAGGATGCCGGTATTAATTTCTGGGATCAGACGCTGCTCATCGGTCGCGTCTTTGTGCTCAACAATACCGGTGACTTTGCCGTTTTCACGGGTAATTCGCCCGTAACCACTCGGATCGTCCAGCACCACCGTCAACAGACCAATACCGCCCTGCGGTTTTGCATCGCGCAGACGCTGGAGCGTCTCAACGGAGATCAGTGGGACATCGCCGTAGAGCATCAGAATATCTTCGTCATCGGCAAAGAACGGCGCGGCCTGCTGCATCGCGTGGCCGGTGCCCAGTTGTTCAGCCTGCAGCACCCAATTGAGGTTGCCTTCGGTTAAGGTCTGCTTGAGTAAATCACCGCCGTGACCGTACACCAGATGTACCTGGGTTGCGCCAACATGGTTAGCGGCATCAATGACATGCTGCACCATCGGTTTACCCGCGAGGGTGTGCAGTACTTTAGGGAGATCGGAATACATACGCGTGCCTTTGCCAGCGGCAAGGATCACAACGCTCATGGTACGGTTAGACATAGGTATCCTGTCTTTAGTTTAAGTATGAAGTAAACCGGGTTCGCGTTGAAAATTCTACATATTTTTCAGCATGAAATGGCCTGCTGCTAAAACGACCAACATCCTCGGTAGCCCTGTTTTTCTACCCTTATTTTCGTCCATATCAAATCCATTTGTCTTGTAAGAATTAAGACCGGATGCCAGTTTTCGCGCTATCTCGCTGCTTATGCTGTTTTTTTGCTACCTGAATAAAGAATGCTTGAAATTAAAACAGTGTTTTATTTACTCATTATTGTGACAGACAAAAAAGAAACAGTGTTTTGATTTGGTGATAATTACGCCAATCAACCCTTCAGGAAGATAACATGAACAAGAAGATACCTCTGGCTCTTACCCTTTGTAGCGCAGCACTCTCACTCTCGGCGCAGGCTGAAACACCTGAGCAATGGAAAGCTATCGCTTTCGGGCAGTCCACCGATATCAACTTCTCCTCCAACGTGCTGGCGGAGAAAGTGGGCGTCAATAACGTAACGATTGATGGCAAAACCCTGACATCACAGCAGGTAGCCGATCTCAGTAAACCCATCACTATTGAAAGCCGTGGTGGGAAAATTGCCAACTCGCACGACGGCCTGACTTTCTTCTACACCGTGTTACCGGTCGATAAGAATTTCGTCCTCTCCGCTACCGTCACCGTTGACCAGTTCGGCCCGGAAAACGGCGCCAAACCGGCTGCACAGGAAGGTGCAGGGCTACTGGTGCGCGATATTATTGGTATCCCGCGCCAGGAGCCGCTGAAAGAAGGCTATGAAGAGTTCCCCGCAGCGTCAAATATGGTGATGAACGCCATTATGACCCAGGATAAAAAGGATGATTTCCGTGTGAAATTGCAGGCTATTTCACGTAATGGAATCATCCAGCCCTGGGGCAATACCGGGTCTGAAATTAAAAAAGTCAGCTACAAAGAGGGCGTGGACCTCCACCAGTCGCCAACCTTCCGTCTTAAGCTCGAACGCACCAATGAAGGCTTTGTGACCGCCTGGGCGCCGGTAGGCAGCGAAGAGTGGGTGACTCAACAGGTACCGCACGCCGACCTCATTTCCGTGCAGGACAAAAAGCAGTATTACGTCGGTTTCTTTGCTTCACGAAACGCCAAAATCACCGTCAGCAATGCATCGCTGACGACTTCTGAGGCGAAAACAGTGGCCTCTAAACCGTTTGTCGCCAAATCCTGGCCGGTGGTGATGCAGGTTGCATCAGGCAGCCAGAGTCTGACTCAGAACTATACGTTGCAGGCTCGTGCTAACTATGACGGCCAGTTCACCGTACGGCAAAACGAAGTGGTGATCGGGGAGAATAAACCGGTGAAAGCCGGGGAAATGTTCACCCAGCCAGCGACACTCAAAGAGGACAATAGCTTCCAGATAACCTTTACCCCCACCAGCGGTAAAGAGCGCACGCCGGTTGAGCAGAATCTGACGGTAAGCCAGGTGAAAAACATCACCAGCAGTACTCTGTATGCGGCGGCCAACGGAAAAGCCGATGCTAAAGGCACCGTAGATTCACCGCTGGATCTGAGCACCGCCATCGATCTGCTGCCGCCGGGCGGCAAAATTATGCTCGCCGCCGGTGACTATCCAAAAACCGATATCCCGCTTTCCGCAAGCGGTCTGGAAAATGGCCGCAAAACGCTGGAAGCTCAGGGTAAAGCCGTTATTCACGGCATGCTGCTGGACGGCAACTACTGGACACTTCGTGGTATCGAGATAACCGATAAGAGCCTGCGTATTCAGGGCAGCTATAACCTGATTGAAAACGTGGTGGCCTACCGTAACGACGATACCGGTATTCAGATCTCTTCAGTTGATAAGATCGGTCGCCCGCTATGGGCAAGCCATAACCGCGTGGTGAATTCCGAGTCTTATAGCAATGAAGATCCGGGGAAGATCAACGCCGATGGGTTTGCCGTGAAGATGCGCGTAGGAGAGGGCAACCGTCTTGAAGGCTGTTACTCCCACGATAATATCGACGACGGCTTTGACCTGTTCAACAAGATTGAAGACGGGGCAAACGGGGTGGTGGTGATTGAAAACTCTATCGCGCGCAATAACACCAGCAACGGCTTTAAGCTGGGCGGCGAAGGGCAGCCTGTGGCTCATGAGATCCGCAACAGCATCGCGGTGGGTAACCACCTCGATGGCTTTACCGACAACTTCAACCCGGGCAAGCTGGTGGTGGTGAATAACGTCGCCGTGGATAACCAGCGCTTTAACTTTATTTTCCGCCCAAGCCCTTATGGTGATGCCGCCACGCAAGGCGTATTCAGCGATAACATTTCGCTGCGCAGCCAGCCGGGGAAATACGATGATGCGGTAGTGGGTAACGTGGATGCCACCAACTACTTCATTGAAAACGGGAAAAGCGTGAACAAGGAAGGGAAAGAGCTGCGTGCGGAGGATTTCCAATCTCTGACGTTACCGCAGCCGCTGGAGCGCAACGCGGATGGGAGTTTTGAGACCGGCAACTTCCTGACGAAGGATTAAGCGATATCGGCTGTAGAGCCTGATCACATTACCGGATGGCGGCGTAAACGTCTTATCCGGCCTACAAATACAAAGGTCGCCGTGAGGCGACCTTCTTCATTTTTCGTTCCGTGTACACCGCATGTGTTGTGGTTTTCGTTAGCGGTACAGCGCATTACAGAACTGAGTCTGACCGGCAAGTGGGCGGTCAGCGCGGTAACCTTACAGGTTGAAGGTACCGAAAGAGATGTTCATAGAGCTGAAAAGAGCGATGATTTTGTTGATCAGTTTCATGATTTTTATCCTGCGATAGTAGTGGTAATTTCTGTGACTCAACTCACAAAACAAAGTCTACTCTTCTCATTTTTATCGATCAACAGTTTTGTGATGCGAATCACAAAATATTTAAAATACCTTTTCAATTTCAAATTTATTAAAACAAAGCATAAAAAAAGCCAGCCTGGAAACCAGACTGGCTTTTTGACTTTCAAGCCGGTGTTACATCGCTTTTTTGGTCAACTCGATAACGCGCAGTTTAGCGATCGCTTTGGCCAGTTCCGCAGACGCCTGAGCGTAATCCACGTCGCCATGAGAGCTCTTAATGTGCTCTTCCGCTTTACGTTTCGCTTCAAGAGCTCGCGCTTCGTCGAGATCCTGACCACGAATAGCTGTATCAGCCAGAACGGTCGTGCTACCAGGCTGCACTTCAAGAATGCCGCCGGACAGATAGATAAACTCTTCATGACCGAACTGTTTAACGATGCGAATCATACCAGGCTTAATGGCGGTGAGCAGCGGTGCGTGACCCGGGAAAATACCCAGTTCACCTTCGCTACCCGTTACCTGGATTTTCTCGACCAGACCAGAGAACATTTGTTGCTCTGCGCTGACGACGTCCAGGTGGTAAGTCATTGCCATATCACCCTCCGATTAAGGCGTTAAAGTTTTTTGGCTTTTTCCACTGCTTCGTCAATGGAACCGACCATGTAGAACGCCTGCTCTGGCAGGTGATCGTATTCGCCGTCCATGATGCCTTTAAAGCCACGGATGGTGTCTTTCAGGGAGACGTATTTGCCCGGAGAACCGGTAAATACTTCTGCCACGAAGAACGGCTGGGACAGGAAGCGCTGGATCTTACGAGCGCGTGCTACCACCAGTTTATCTTCTTCAGACAGCTCATCCATACCCAGGATGGCGATGATGTCTTTCAGTTCCTGATAACGCTGCAGGATGGACTGAACGCCACGAGCGGTGTCGTAGTGTTCCTGACCAACAACCAGCGGATCCAGCTGACGGCTGGTGGAGTCCAGCGGGTCAACTGCCGGGTAGATACCCAGGGAAGCGATCTGACGGCTCAGTACCACGGTTGCATCTAAGTGAGCAAAGGTGGTTGCTGGGGATGGGTCAGTCAAGTCATCCGCAGGTACGTATACCGCCTGAACGGAGGTGATAGAACCGGTTTTGGTGGAGGTGATACGTTCCTGCAGAACGCCCATCTCTTCCGCCAGAGTCGGCTGATAACCTACCGCTGAAGGCATACGGCCCAGCAGTGCAGATACTTCTGTACCGGCCAGGGTGTAACGATAGATGTTATCGACGAACAGCAGTACGTCGCGACCTTCGTCACGGAACTTCTCAGCCATGGTCAGACCGGTCAGCGCTACGCGCAGACGGTTTCCTGGTGGCTCGTTCATCTGGCCGTAAACCAGGGATACTTTATCGATAACGTTGGAGTCGGTCATTTCGTGGTAGAAGTCGTTACCCTCACGAGTACGTTCACCTACGCCCGCAAACACGGAGTAACCGGAGTGCTCAATCGCGATGTTACGAATAAGCTCCATCATGTTTACGGTTTTACCAACACCCGCACCGCCGAACAGACCAACTTTACCGCCCTTAGCAAACGGACACATCAGGTCGATAACTTTGATGCCAGTTTCCAGCAGTTCCTGAGAGTTTGACAACTCTTCGTAGGAAGGAGCTGAACGGTGGATAGCCCAACGCTCTTCTTCACCGATGTCGCCTTTCATGTCTACCGGTTGACCCAGTACGTTCATGATACGACCCAGCGTTGCTTTACCGACTGGAACTTCGATTGGGTGCTCGAGGTCTTTTACATCCAGACCGCGACGCAGACCGTCGGAAGAACCCATAGCGATGGTACGTACGATACCGCCGCCGAGCTGCTGCTGAACTTCCAGCACCAGCACTTCATTACCATTCTGAACCTCAAGGGCTTCGTACACACGCGGTACGGCATCCTGAGGGAATTCGACGTCAACTACGGCGCCGATTACCTGGACAATTTTTCCAGTAGCCATCTTGAATCCTCTACGAATTAACCTGGTTATACCGCGGATGCACCACCGACGATCTCGGTGAGTTCCTGAGTAATGCTGGCCTGACGAGCTTTGTTGTATACCAACTGCAGCTCTTTAATCAGGCTGCCGCCATTGTCGGTCGCGGCTTTCATCGCCACCATACGTGCGGCCTGCTCGCTGGCCAGGTTTTCTACCACGCCCTGATAAACCTGAGACTCGACATAACGACGCAGCAGGGTATCCAGCAGCGCTTTCGGGTCTGGCTCATACAGGTAATCCCAGGATTTACGCTTCAACTCGCTATCATCTGATGCCGGCAGCGGCAGCAGTTGAACAATGTTTGGCGTCTGAGACATGGTGTTAATAAATTTGTTGCTGACAATATAAAGCTTGTCCAGACGACCTTCATCGTAGGCCTGCAACATCACTTTTACCGGACCGATCAGTTCGGACAGGGCAGGTTTATCACCCATACCTGTTACCTGAGCGACGATGTTGCCACCTACGGAATTAAAGAAGGACACACCTTTAGAGCCGATCATTGCGATATCGCACTGAACGCTTTTTTCGGACCATGCCTTCATTTCCGCCAGCAGTTTTTTGAACAGGTTAATGTTCAAACCACCGCACAGACCACGGTCGGTAGACACCACCAGGTAGCCCACGCGTTTAACGTCGCGTTCTTCCAGGTATGGGTGCTTATATTCCAGATTACCGTTCGCAAGGTGACCAATCACTTTACGCATGGTATCTGCATAAGGACGGCTGGCCGCCATGCGATCCTGCGATTTACGCATTTTGGAAGCGGCGACCATCTCCATCGCTTTAGTGATCTTTTGCGTGTTCTGGACGCTTGCGATCTTACTACGTATCTCTTTTGCGCCGGCCATGAGCTTCTCCTCAATGCCTTACGGCCTGCCCTAAGACAGGCCGCTAGACTTTACCAGGACTGGGTTGCTTTGAAGGAATCGAGGATGCCTTTCAGCTTGCCTTCGATTTCGTCGTTATAGCCACCGGACTGGTTGATCTCTTGCATCAACGGAGCGTGATCACGGTCAACGTAAGCCAGCAGAGCGGCTTCGAAGCTACCGATTTTCGCCAGTTCAACATCCGCCAGATAACCACGTTCTGCTGCGAACAGAACCAGAGACTGTTGCGCGACAGACATCGGCGCATACTGTTTCTGTTTCAGCAGTTCAGTTACTTTCTGACCGTGGTCCAGCTGCTTACGGGTTGCATCATCAAGGTCAGATGCAAACTGGGAGAACGCTGCCAGTTCACGATACTGTGCCAGAGCGGTACGGATACCACCGGACAGTTTTTTCATGATCTTGGTCTGCGCTGCACCACCAACACGGGATACGGAGATACCCGGGTTAACCGCAGGACGAATACCGGCGTTAAACAGGTTGGTTTCCAGGAAGATCTGACCATCGGTAATGGAAATTACGTTGGTCGGAACGAACGCAGAAACGTCACCCGCTTGGGTTTCGATAATCGGCAGAGCGGTCAGAGAACCGGTTTTCCCTTTCACTTCACCTTTGGTGAAGGCTTCAACGTATTCGGCGTTAACACGCGCAGCACGCTCCAGCAGACGGGAGTGCAGATAGAATACGTCGCCTGGGAATGCTTCACGTCCTGGTGGACGACGGAGCAGCAGGGAAATCTGACGGTAAGCAACAGCCTGTTTGGACAGGTCATCATAAATGATCAGCGCATCTTCGCCGCGGTCGCGGAAGTATTCGCCCATTGCGCAACCGGCGTATGGTGCCAAGTATTGCAGTGCAGCGGATTCAGACGCAGTTGCCACAACAACGATGGTGTTAGCCAGCGCGCCGTGTTCTTCCAGTTTACGTACCACGTTAGAAATGGTGGACGCTTTCTGGCCGATAGCCACGTATACGCACTTGATGCCGGAATCACGTTGGTTGATGATGGCGTCGATTGCCAGCGCGGTTTTACCGGTCTGACGGTCGCCGATGATCAGTTCACGCTGACCACGACCGATTGGGATCATGGCATCAACGGACTTATAACCAGTCTGAACTGGCTGATCAACGGATTGACGTTCGATTACGCCTGGAGCGATAGCTTCAACGGCAGAGAAGCCGTCGTTGTCCAGCGCGCCTTTACCATCGATTGGTGCACCCAGGGTGTTAACCACACGTCCCAGCAGGCCACGGCCAACAGGAACTTCCAGGATACGACCAGTACACTTAACGGTCATGCCTTCAGCAAGGTCAGCGTACGGACCCATCACAACTGCACCTACGGAGTCGCGCTCCAGGTTCAGTGCGATAGCGTAACGGTTACCCGGCAGGGAAATCATTTCACCCTGCATACAATCGGCCAGGCCGTGGATGCGGATAACACCGTCACTTACAGAAACAATAGTACCTTCGTTGTGAGCTTCACTCACAACACTGAACTGAGCAATGCGCTGCTTGATCAGTTCGCTGATTTCGGTGGAATTCAGTTGCATGCTCCAGTCCCCTTAAGACTGCAAGACGTCTGCAAGGCGATCAAGACGGCCGCGTACGCTACCATCAATGACCATATCACCCGCACGGATGATAATACCTGCCATTACAGACTTATCGATTTTGCAATTCAGCTTAACTTTGCGTGACAGACGCTTTTCCATCGCGGCGCCGATCTTCGCAAGCTGTTCTTCACTCAATGCGATGGCTGAAGTGATTTCTACCTCAGAGGTAGCCTCACTCGCAGCACGCAGGTGAATGAACTGCTCGAGAACATCCGGGAGCACCTTAAGACGACCATTTTCAGCCATGACCTTAACCAGGTTCTGACCATTTTCGTCCAGTTGCTCACCACAGACAGCGATGAACGATTTAGCGAGCGTTTCTGGCGCCATCGCGCCAGACAGAAGCTCTGCCATTTGTTCGTTCTTCGTCACTTCGGCGGCAAACGCCAGCATATCCTGCCAGCGCTCTACGCTTTTGTGTTCGACGGCAAAGTCAAAAGCTGCTTTGGCGTAGGGGCGAGCTACCGTAATAAATTCAGACATCAGCCCCTCCCTCCTTACAGTTCAGCGACAAGTTTATCCACGATGTCGCTGTTAGCAGCTTCATCCACGGAACGTTCGATGATCTTCTCGGCGCCAGCAACAGCCAGGATAGCAACTTGCTTACGCAGTTCTTCGCGAGCACGTTTACGCTCGGCGTCGATTTCTGCCTGAGCCTGTGCCACGATTTTAGTGCGTTCCTGTTCTGCTTCAGCTTTCACTTCGTCCAGAATCTGGGAGCGACGTTTATTCGCCTGCTCGATGATTACCTGGGCTTCCGCTTTTGCTTTTTTCAGCTGGTCGGTCGCATTGGCCTGTGCAAGGTCCAAATCCTTTTTAGCTCGTTCTGCAGAAGAAAGACCGTCAGCAATTTCTTTTTGACGTTTTTCGATGGCTGCCATTAATGGCGGCCATACGTATTTCATGCAGAACAGAACGAAGAGGACAAACGCGATGGCCTGGCCGAGGATTGTTGCGTTAAGATTCACAGCACAATGCCTCTTTATCTAGTTAACGTTCTGATATTGCTCTTACTTAATTCAAAGCAACGCTTACTACGCGACAGCGAACATCACGTACAGACCCAGACCTACAGCGATCATAGGGATAGCATCCACCAGACCCATAACGATAAAGAACTGAGTACGCAGCAGAGGAATCAGATCCGGTTGACGCGCTGCGCCTTCCAGGAATTTGCCCCCGAGGATGCCGATACCGATCGCAGCACCGATTGCCGCCAGACCCATCATCACAGCGGCAGCCATGTACAGCAGATCCATATTCAGGTTTTCCATGACAGTCTCCAGTTTGTTTCAGTTAAAACGTAGTAGTGTTGGTAAATTAATGCTCTTCAGACGCCATCGACAGATAGACGATCGTCAGAACCATGAAGATGAAGGCTTGCAGCGTAATAATCAGGATGTGGAAAATGGCCCATGGCACATTGAGAATCCACTGTGACCACCACGGCAACAGACCAGCAATCAGAATGAAAATCAGCTCACCGGCATACATGTTGCCGAACAGTCGCAGACCCAGAGATACTGGTTTGGACAGCAGGCTTACCCCTTCAAGGATTAAGTTGACAGGAATAAATGCCCAGTGATTGAACGGCTGCAGCGTCAACTCTTTCGTGAAGCCACCGATGCCTTTCATTTTGATGCTGTAGAACAGAATCAGGATAAACACGCCCAGTGCCATAGACAGGGTAATGTTTACATCCGCAGATGGAACCACGCGCAGCGCCGGCAGGCCCAGTATATGCTCAGCAATATACGGCAGCAGGTCGATAGGCAGTAAGTCCATCAGGTTCATCAGGAAGACCCAGACAAAGATCGTCAGGGCTAGCGGTGCGATAACCTTGCTCTTGCCATGGTACATGTCTTTGACACTGCCATGAACGAAGCCGATTACCAGCTCAATCGCGGTCTGAAATTTACCTGGCACGCCGCTGGTCGCTCTTTTAGCAACGCTACGGAACGTAAGCAGGAACAACAGACCCAGCACCACCGAGAAGAACATGGAGTCAATATTGAGCGTCCAGAAGGTGGCTGGGGGGTTATGCGGATCTACCAGCGAGAAAGTACGCAGATCAAGCTGAAGGTTATTCAGGTGATGACCTATGTATTCCTGCGGCGTCATATTTTCAGAAGCCATGATGCCTTTTACCCTTTGTTGTTAATTACAGCGGGTGCCAGTATCTGAACCACTAGCACCAAAATCCATGTCACGATCAGCGGCAAGAATACCGCCTTCAAAACCGCCAGCGCCACTATCAGCAACACCAGCATCGCTAACACCTTGAACGCTTCCCCGAAGGCGAACGTCCAGGCAACTCGGCCTTTAGCGGGTGTATGCGCCTGATGACGCCAGGCAAATATCATAAACAACATATTAGGCAGTAACACTGCCAGGCCCCCACACGCGGCGGAGATGCCCCAGAAGGGGTCTTTTAGGCTGAACAGCAATCCACTTGCTATTACTGCCAGAAGCTGAATGAACAGAAGCTTACGAGCAACGTTTCGACTCACGAGCGACATAGACATCACGTTTTAACTCCTGCTCCCTTTGAGGTATGCCGCGTGTCGTATAAAACGTTCTTTAAAGCTCAGAGTCAAGCATCAAAAAGCGGTCAAATTATACGGTGACGCCCCGTTAATTCAAACAATAAGTAGCCAAAACGTGAATAAATATTTAAATATTTTTCATTCGCGCTATTTTTCTACTTTTCGACAAAGTGTGAACGATCGTACAAAAGTGCAAAAGCAGCGAAAACAGTGATTATAAAGCGTGCACAAGATCACATATTAAACATTTTAGCTCTAAGCCTTTGAATCAATGCAGCAAAAGATGAGTTCTCATCATTTTGATATCTAAGACTAAAATTGCCCACTCTTTTAAAAACACGCCGATACAGAACAAAAACCATTCATTGACATTTATAATAACTTATTAACATACCAGAATGACGTCAAAGCTGATTTTTAGCAGGCTGATATTTTCCATGTTTACTATTTTTATCATTAACAAAAAAAGCTGAGTTATCGAGAAGATAAAACAACGTTAAGTATGGGTTAAACATAGCAAGCCACAGACCTTTTTTTTCACCCATTTGTTAACACTAAAAACCGCACTTTTTATGCACTTTTTTTGATAAAAATTAACTTTTATTTGGCTTAATAATCACCAAGTGACGCTCCCCTTCCAGGTGAGGCACCTTCAGTTCAACAACCGACTCCACGCTAAACTGAGCGGGAAGTTGCGCAATCTCGTCTGTTGGTAGCACGCCTTTCAACGCATAAAAGCGACCGTCTTCTGCTGGCAGATGATGACACCAGTTCACCATATCCGTCATCGAGGCAAAAGCACGGCTAATTACGCCATCAAATGGAGGCTCTGCCGGGAACTCTTCAACGCGGCTTTGCACTGGCGTAATGTTCTCAAGCTTGAGCTCATGCTGTACCTGCCGTAGGAAACGTACACGCTTACCGAGGCTATCCAACAGGGTGAAATGGGCATCAGGACGCACGATAGACAGTGGAATACCCGGTAATCCCGGGCCTGTACCGACGTCGATAAAGCGCTCACCTTTCAGCGATGGCGCGACCACGATGCTATCGAGAATGTGGCGAACCAGCATTTCGTTGGGATCGCGAACGGAGGTCAGGTTGTACGCTTTGTTCCACTTGTGCAGCATATCCACATACGCCACAAGCTGATTTTTCTGGTGATCGGTGAGCGAAATTCCTGCTTCATCGAGCAGACGAGAAAGTTTGTTGAGCACGGTGATTACCCTGTCTAAAAATAACTTGCCCGGTAGCATGACGCTGACCGGGCCAATGAATCAATAAGGCGGATGCATCAGCATCCACCGAAATGCCGGGTGAACGGCACTATCACGCGCTACGGCGCAGCAGGCCCTGTTTTTTCAGCCACACCAGCAGAATGGAGATCGCCGCAGGAGTGATCCCGGAAATGCGCGATGCCTGACCGATAGAAACCGGTTTGTGATCGTTAAGTTTGGCGATCACTTCGTTAGACAAACCGTTAACCTGACGATAGTCCAGCGTTGCTGGCAGCAGCGTGTTTTCATTGCGCTGCTGTTTCTCAATCTCGTCCTGCTGACGAGCGATGTAGCCTTCGTATTTCACCTGGATTTCAACCTGTTCTGCCGCCTGCGCATCTTCCAGCGCCGGAGCGAACGGGGTCAGAGTGGTCAGTTGCTCATAGGTCATTTCCGGACGACGCAACAGATCTTCCCCGCTAGCTTCACGGGTCAGTGGCGCACTCAGGTGAGCATTCACTTCGGCTGCAGTCTCCGCCGAAGGGTTAACCCAGGTCGATTTCAGACGCTGACGTTCACGCTCGATGTTTTCCAGCTTCTCGTTGAAGCGTGCCCAGCGGACGTCATCCACCATACCCAATTCGCGGCCGATTTCTGTCAGACGCAGATCGGCGTTGTCTTCGCGCAGCATCAAACGATATTCCGCACGAGAGGTAAACATGCGGTACGGTTCTTTGGTCCCCAGAGTGCAAAGATCGTCCACCAGCACGCCCAGGTAAGCCTGATCGCGACGCGGAGCCCAGCCTTCTTTCTCGGCCGACAGACGTGCGGCGTTCAGACCCGCCAGCATCCCCTGAGCGGCAGCTTCTTCATAGCCGGTGGTGCCGTTAATCTGTCCCGCAAAGAACAGACCCTGGATAAATTTGCTCTCAAGCGTTGGTTTCAGGTCGCGCGGATCGAAGAAATCGTACTCGATGGCATAGCCTGGGCGAACGATACGGGCGTTTTCCATCCCCTGCATGGAGCGGACGATTTGTATTTGCACATCGAACGGCAGGCTGGTGGAGATACCATTCGGATAAATTTCGTTAGAGGTCAGCCCTTCTGGCTCGAGGAAGACCTGATGCTGATTCCTGTCGGCAAAGCGCATCACTTTATCTTCGATCGACGGACAGTAGCGTGGGCCGATCCCTTCGATCACACCGGCATACATCGGGCTACGATCGAGGTTATTACGGATTACCTCGTGGGTTTTCTCATTGGTGTGCGTGACATAGCACGGCATCTGGCGTGGGTGCTGAGATGCTTTGCCCAGGAATGAGAAGACCGGCAGCGGATTGTCGCTATTTTGCTGACCCAGCACGCTGAAATCGATGGTCCGTGCGTCAATACGCGGCGGTGTCCCGGTTTTCAGACGGCTGACGCGAAGCGGCAGCTCACGCAGACGGCGGGACAACGAAATGGACGGAGGATCGCCAGCACGACCACCGCTGTAGTTATCCAGTCCAATGTGGATTTTGCCGTCAAGGAATGTCCCGACGGTCAAAACTACCGCTTTGGCGCGGAATTTAAGCCCCATTTGGGTTACCGCGCCAACGACACGATCGTTCTCGACAATCAGATCTTCGACCGCCTGCTGGAAGATCATCAGATTCGGCTGGTTCTCCAGCGCTGTGCGTACCGCCTGGCGATAGAGCACGCGATCCGCCTGAGCTCGGGTGGCACGAACGGCCGGGCCTTTGCTGGCGTTTAGTATCCTAAACTGGATACCCGCATGGTCGATAGCCGTTGCCATCAGGCCGCCAAGTGCATCCACTTCTTTTACCAGGTGTCCTTTCCCAATGCCGCCAATCGCCGGGTTGCAGCTCATCTGCCCCAGGGTGTCGATATTGTGTGTCAAAAGCAGAGTCTGCTGACCCATTCGCGCTGCGGCCATCGCGGCCTCAGTGCCTGCATGACCCCCGCCAATGATGATGACGTCAAAAGGATCCTGATAAAACATGGTGGTTTGCCTCGCGTAAAGCGGTGTGAAAATGGATTGAAGCCCGGGCCGTGGATTCTACTCAACTTTAGTCGATGGAGAAAGGGTTCGGATCTTGGGTATTAAAAAGAAGATCTTTTTATTTAGAGATCTGTTCTATTGTGATCTCTTATTAGGATCGCCAACTTCTGTGGATAAGTCCGATCCGGAATTTAAGATCAACCGTTTAAGAAGGATCGTTAGCTGTGAATGATCGGTGATCCTATCCAGTATAAGCTGGGATCAAAACGCAGGGTTATGCACAGGTCAAAAACCAGGCAGAAGTTATTCTTTGGATAACTACCGGTTGATCCAAGCTTTTAACCAGAGTTATCCACAGAAGAAAGTGCGATCTTTACAAATCTCTGAGCAAAAGATGCCACGATCCCACCCATATTTCGGCCGGATCCTCAGGAATCTCATGTTCGAGCACGTTAATTCTGAGTGTTTCGCCAATTTGTTTGGCGCCGCAAGCCTTCAATTCTTCATCCAGCTTATCGATAGCGCCGCAGAAGGTGTCGTATTCACGGCTACCTATTCCGATAGCACCAAAGCGCACCTGGGAAAGATCCGGTTTCTGCTCGCGTAATGCTTCATATAAAGGCAGCAGGTTATCAGGAATGTCTCCTGCACCATGCGTTGAGCTCACCACCAGCCAGATCCCTTCGTTCGGTAACTCATCCAGCATCGGGCCGTGCAGCATTTCGCTGGAAAAACCGGCATCTTCCAGTTTTTCAGCCAGGTGTTCTGCTACATATTCCGCACTACCGAGAGTACTGCCGCTGATAAGAGTGATATCTGCCATGATCGCCCGCCTATATAAAGAGGGCGTATTGTACGCTGTGAACGAGCTGGGATCTACCTGTGGAAAAATGTGGGATTAAAAAAGCCGATCATGGCTTGATGGTACGCATAATCGGGTTCTGCAGGACGATCAATGTCTCGGTGGACTGAATTTCATCAATTGTTTGGATCTTGTTGATAAGTACCTGCTGAAGAGCATCGATAGATTTACACATGACTTTAATAAAGATGCTGTAGTGGCCGGTGGTGTAATACGCCTCGGTGACTTCATCCAGACTTTCCAGTCGTGCCAGCGCGGAGGGGTAGTCTTTGGCGCTCTTTAAAATAATGCCGATAAAGCAGCCTACATCATAGCCTAGCTGCTTGGGGCTGACGTCAACATGCGCACCGGTAATGATCCCTGCCTGCTTCATTTTCTCGACGCGAACGTGAATGGTGCCGGGGCTAACGGCGAATTGTTTCGCTAATTCGGCATAGGCGGTACGTGCGTTGGCCATCAGGGCGTCAAGGATGCCGCGATCCAGATTGTCGATTTGATAATTTTCCATTGGTTTTTCTTATGATGATTAACGATTAACTCTATTTTAGCTCTAAATTTTGATGAATCAAAAGTGAGTGAGGCTTTTTATTGTTTGATTATTGTATTGATGCCCTATTTTGTTGCTTAATCAATGGCAACAGGACGCAGGAGTAAAAATAATGAAAACCGCATACATCGCAAAACAACGCCAGATTAGTTTCGTTAAATCCTATTTTTCCCGTCAGCTGGAAGAGAAGCTAGGGCTCGTAGAAGTTCAGGCGCCGATCTTAAGCCGCGTGGGGGATGGGACGCAGGATAACCTGTCTGGTTGCGAGAAAGCGGTTCAGGTGAAGGTGAAAACACTGCCAGATGCCCAGTTCGAAGTGGTTCATTCACTGGCGAAGTGGAAACGTCAAACTCTGGGACAACACGACTTCAGCGCGGGCGAAGGGCTCTACACGCACATGAAAGCCCTTCGTCCCGATGAAGATAGACTGACCGCCATTCACTCCGTTTACGTCGACCAGTGGGACTGGGAGCGTGTAATGGGTGATAACGAGCGCCACGTCGGTACGCTGGAAAGCACCGTCAAAGCCATCTGGGCGGGGATTAAAGAAACTGAAACCGCTGTGAGCAAAGAATTTGGTCTGACACCGTTCCTGCCAGAACAGATCCACTTCGTCCACAGCGAAACGCTGCTGAGCCGTTATCCTGGACTGGATGCAAAAGGTCGTGAACGTGCAATAGCCAAAGAGCTGGGCGCGGTCTTCCTTATCGGTATCGGTGGCAAATTATCCGACGGTCAGCGTCACGATGTTCGTGCGCCGGACTATGACGACTGGAGCACTCAATCTACCAGCGGTTTAGCCGGTCTCAACGGCGATATCCTGGTGTGGAACCCGGTACTAGAAGACGCGTTTGAACTCTCTTCCATGGGGATTCGCGTGGATGCCAAAGCGCTGAAACATCAGCTTCAACTGACCGGTGACGAAGATCGTTTGCAGCTGGAATGGCACCAGGCGCTGTTGGGCGGCGAAATGCCGCAGACTATCGGCGGTGGGATTGGCCAGTCGCGTCTGACGATGCTGCTGCTGCAGCTTCCGCATATCGGCCAGGTACAATGCGGAGTGTGGCCAGCACAGGTACGTGAGAGCGTCTCTTCTCTGCTGTAATTAAAGATTAACGCTGCCAGCGTCTCAGCAGGCGGCTTCTTAACCCGGTATCAAAGCGCCAGATATGATCGAAAATGCGCATGATCCCGGGTTTTCCATGTGCAGACATCGCCACGGCATGAAAACGATGTTGGTACTTATTCTGCAGATCCCCGACCTTCTTCACCACTTCATCCGGCAGTCGCTGGGCGATAAAATCTGAGATAACCACCGCGTCAGCATCCTGCCACTGCGGGTTTTGCAGATGTTCAATAATGGCGCGAAAACAGCTCGCCATGTCGGTACCGCCGCGAAAACGCTGGCTTAAAAAGCGAATGGCCTGCTCAAGCCCTTGAGAGCTGGTTAGCTCGTAGCGCACCACTTCACTCGAGAACAACATAATATAGCAGCGACGATTGTCAGCCAGCGCGACGCGCATTAGTGCCAGACAGAATGCTTTGGCGCACTGTTCGTTGAAGCCGCCCATTGAACCGGAAGTATCCACGCAGACAATAAAAGGCCCACGCGGCTGTTCGTCTTCATCCTGGTGTATCACCGGCCGCTCGGTCACTTTTTCATGCCAGGCGTCGCCATGCAGGCGATAAGTTAAAAGCTGCTTTTCCACCAGCCGCCGGTAAAACTCATATTCCAGCTCGGTGATGCCCAGCGTCGCCAGTTCTGGCGGCAGCAGACGCAGGATATCGTCGCTTTGCTGAATGCCGTCGACCTGTTCTGGTACGGTCGATGGTTCGCGCACCAGCGTGCGGAAGGTCTCCATCGGGGCATCTTTCTTCGGTACAGACTTCGCCTCGCGAGAACGCCCCAGCTGTTCGGCCAGACGCATCAGTTCCGGCTGCTGGCTGAGAAATTCGCCGTATTTGACGATTAATTGGTAGTCGCCGCGATTGAGCTGCCCGGCGCTCATGTCCCAGAGTCGGCCACCCGCGCTGTCGTTATCCACCAGCACCGGCTCCAGTTGCCCGCTTAAGGTCATCCGTTCCTGCACTTCGCTAAGCAGCTGTTCGCGTTCTTCTTCCAAAAGCTGCTGGTTGAGTGAAGTCACCTGGACCACCAGACTTAAGCGCCAGCGTTGAAGAAAGAGCGTATGCAGCGCAGGAGTAAAAGTCGCGTTATTGGTTATAAGCTGCTGGGCCTGAGCAGCAAAGGGTGACTGCACTCGTTTCAACAACGCCTGAATTTGCGGGAGCTGGACGATGAATTGGGTCGTCGATAGCAACTGGCTCTGCTGATAGCAGATAACCTCTTCTTCCAGTTCCGGCGGGATAGGCGCGCCTTTCAGGTGGTTTTTAAAGGTTTCACGCCAGCGAGGGAGATCCTCTGTAATGGCGCTTTTCAAACGGGGAAATTTTTCAAAGAAGACCGCCAACTGTGGTGAAGCCAGTAGAGCGATGATCATCTCTTCGATCATCCCCTCTTCGCTGACCGCCAGCATCATGTTGAGCGTATCAACGGTCAGCATTGCTGCGCCTGTTTGATCTGGACAGCGACGTCCTGCAGGCTGGCTTCAATACGGCCTAACCACTCTTCATTTACAAACAGGCATTTTTGCTGCTCGCTAAAGCGGTTGTGCTGCTGATGCCACTCTTCATCCAGAGCGGTGAGCTGCTGACGAATTTCGCCCGGCATGTTCTCTGGCGTATGGTTTCCCGGTAGCGACAGGCGGGAGCCTTGCAGGCTGATGTCACGCACCACAAGGTGCTGAGCTGCATCAACTTCCATATTCAACGTCAGAGCAAAGCCGATCCCGTTAAGTTTTCCACGGATTTCTCCGCCCTTCTCTAGCCAGTTCTCCAGCGTCTGACGTTCGAAGGTGATATGAATGACTTCAATATCGTGCAGCTTGAGCGGTTTTTGTAACAGCAGCGTCACCGTTGGCGACTGCACCTCTGGCGGCAGTTCGTAGTGTGGCTTGCGGCTAAACATTCCGCCCAGTCGAGTAACTTTAAGCGCCGTTTTATCGCTTTGCTGTTGCTGGATTTGTAAACGCTGTTGGGTGATTGCGCCCAGTTTATTGAGCATGGCTTGCTGCTGCCACGCGTGTCCGGTCATCAAAATATCTATCTGTTGTTGCAGTAAATTCCGGCTTTCTGCGTCATGCCATAGGCACTCTTTAAGCAAGATCAGATCGATAGGCGCTACCGCATCGCGGCCGCTGAAAAAGGCACATGCTTGTAGCAAACGGACGGCCTTTTTCCAGCGTCGGTCGGAGACGTAAGGCGCATTGGGCAGATTATCCAGTTGCTGACGCAGAGTGAAGATCAGTTCAAAGACCGTATCGGGGAGTTTGATTTTGCCGATATCTTTCTGCCACTGGAAGTACTCTTCATCAGTGACCTGTAGGTTGGCTGGGATCGGATTGTCGTTTTCGTCCTGCTGACTAATCAGCATCGAGCGAAAATTGCCTTTATCCTGAACTTTGTCGAGCCATAGACGGATGAGTATGCGGTCATATAATGCTTCAAGGCTGCTTTCGGCTTCTGGCAGCTCATTCGATGCCGTGACCAGCAGGCGCATCGGGATCTTGTCAACGTTGGCGCCGTTACGGAAGTGACGTTCGTTGATGGCGGTTAACAGGGTATTCAGGATGGCCGGGCCAGCTTTCCAGATTTCATCAAGGAAAACGATTTCTGCTTCGGGTAAATAACCCGCGGTCAGGCGCTCGTAGCGACCTTCATCTTTTAGGGCCTGAATAGATAGCGGGCCAAAGACCTCTTCCGGTGTGGAAAAGCGGGTCATCAGATATTCGAAGGCACGAGCATGCTGAAAGGCGAATTTCAGGCGGCGGGCAATGAGGCTTTTGGCAATTCCGGGAGGCCCCAGTAAAAAGACGCTCTCGCCGCTCAGCGCCGCCAGAAGGCACAGGCGAATGGCGTGGCTACGTTCAAAGAGCCCTTTCTCCAGCGCACTGCTTAAACGCGAAATTCTTTCTGCTAATAAATGTGGTTGGGCCATAATTAACCTGCGTCCTTTCGCCATGTAATCAGCTAACTGGCTGAGTATAGACGCTTAAGTCTGGCGGTGAATAGCCTGAAAAGAACCTGGCCATTTATTGAGGCAGGTTAAGATGACGCAATTAAGGAGTACGATTTTGACGTTAATCGTGCATACTGTGCGCTTTTGGTGGGCCAAGGGACTAGGCACACATTTGTTTTATAAACGAAAGACTAGTCTATGAGCACTGATAATAAACAATCTTTATCAGCGATTACACTCGCTGCAATTGGCGTGGTATACGGCGATATCGGTACCAGCCCTCTTTATACGCTTCGTGAATGTCTGTCCGGTCAGTTTGGTTTTGGTGTAGAGCGAGATGCCGTTTTTGGCTTCCTGTCGCTCATTTTCTGGCTGCTGATTTTTACCGTATCACTCAAATACATTACCTTCGTTATGCGGGCAGATAATGCCGGTGAAGGTGGGATTCTGACGCTGATGTCGCTGGCGGGACGCAACACGTCTGCACGAACCACATCGGTGCTGGTGATCCTCGGGCTTATCGGCGGTAGCTTCTTCTATGGTGAAGTGGTGATTACCCCGGCGATCTCGGTAATGTCGGCGATTGAAGGTCTGGAAATCATAGCCCCGGATCTCGAAACCTGGGTGGTCCCGATATCGATTATCGTTCTGACGCTGCTATTTGCTATCCAGAAGCACGGGACCAGCATGGTGGGCAAACTGTTCGCCCCAATCATGCTTATTTGGTTCCTGCTGCTGGCTGTACTAGGTGCGCGTAGCATTATCGCCAATCCTGAAGTTTTGCAGGCGCTAAACCCTTACTGGGCTGTTCACTTCTTCCTTGAATACAAAACGGTTTCGTTCGTCGCGCTGGGCGCGGTGGTGCTGTCGATTACCGGTGTGGAAGCGCTGTATGCTGATATGGGTCACTTTGGTAAATTACCGATCCGCCTGGCCTGGTTCTCGGTGGTTCTGCCGTCGCTGGTGCTGAACTACTTCGGCCAGGGCGCATTGCTGCTTGAACATCCGGAAGCGATTAAGAACCCGTTCTTCCTGCTGGCGCCAGAGTGGGCGCTGATCCCGATGCTGATTCTCGCCGCGCTGGCGACGGTCATTGCCTCTCAGGCGGTTATCTCCGGGGTCTTCTCGCTGACTCGCCAGGCGGTTCGCCTGGGATATCTGTCGCCGATGCGTATTATTCATACCTCGGAAATGGAGTCTGGCCAGATTTACATCCCATTCATTAACTGGCTGCTGTATATCTCCGTCGTTATCGTCATTATCAGCTTTGAGCACTCCTCAAACCTGGCGGCGGCATACGGTATTGCGGTAACGGGGACCATGGTGTTGACCACCATTCTGTTTACCACCGTGGCGCGTAAAAACTGGCACTGGAACAAGCTTGTGGTTGGCCTGCTGCTGGTGGGCTTTATGTGCATCGACATTCCGCTGTTCTCGGCAAACCTCGACAAAATTGTCTCCGGCGGTTGGCTGCCGCTGACGCTGGGTCTGGTGATGTTCACCATCATGACCACCTGGAAAAGCGAGCGTTTCCGCCTGCTGCGTCGTATGCATGAGCACGGTAACTCTCTGGAAGCGATGATCGTTTCACTGGAAAAATCACCGCCGGTACGCGTTCCTGGCACCGCGGTCTATATGTCACGCGCGCTGAACGTCATTCCGTTTGCCATGTTGCATAACCTCAAACACAACAAGGTCCTGCATGAGCGCGTGATTCTGCTGACCCTGCGTACTGAAGATGCACCTTATGTACACAATGTTCGCCGCGTGCAGATAGAGCAGCTGTCGCCTACCTTCTGGCGCGTGGTTGCCAGCTATGGCTGGCGTGAAACGCCGAATGTTGAAGAAGTGTTCCACCGCTGCGGTCTTGAAGGCTTAAGTTGCCGGATGATGGAAACGTCGTTCTTTATGTCGCACGAGTCGCTGATTGTCGGCAAGCGGCCGTGGTACCTGCGCCTGCGCGGCAAGCTTTACCTGCTGCTCCAGCGCAATGCGCTGCGCGCGCCGGATCAGTTTGAAATCCCGCCTAACCGGGTTATCGAACTGGGTACCCAGGTTGAAATCTAAAATAATCAACGCCCTCCCTCATCTTGATGGAGGGCGTTTTTTTATCGCTAATTTCGGTTTGCGAAACGTTTCGATGGTGATCACATTTCTATAACCTGATGATGGTTTTCTGCGCGTACTTGAGACTAAACTTAAGGTAGCGAAACGTTTCGCTAGTGGAGCAAGAAAACAAATGAAGAAAGGTACGGTACTCAACTCTGAAATCTCTGCGGTTATCTCCCGTCTGGGTCATACCGATACGCTGGTAGTGTGCGATGCGGGTTTACCTATTCCCCACAGCACCGCGCGCATTGATATGGCGTTAACCCAGGGCGTTCCCACCTTTATGCAGGTGTTGGGCGTAGTGACTCAGGAGATGCAGGTCGAGGCCGCCATTCTCGCGACGGAAATTCAACAACATAATCCGCAGCTCCACGAAACGTTGCTCAAACACATCGAGCAACTGCAACAACACCAGGGAAATTGCATTGACGTTCGTTATGTCTCGCATGAGCAGTTCAAACAACAAACCGCAGACAGTCAGGCGGTGATTCGCAGCGGGGAATGTTCCCCGTATGCGAATATCATTCTCTGTGCTGGCGTCACTTTCTGAGGCCATCATGGACGCACTCTTACAACTCAAAGGGATCGATAAATCGTTCCCGGGCGTGAAGGCGCTCTCCGGTGCTGCGTTAAATGTCTACTCCGGGCGCGTGATGGCGCTGGTGGGAGAAAATGGCGCGGGCAAATCCACCATGATGAAAGTGTTGACCGGGATCTACGCCCGCGACGCCGGTTCATTATTATGGCTGGGTAAAGACACGACCTTCACCGGTCCAAAATCCTCCCAGGAAGCCGGGATCGGTATCATCCACCAGGAGCTAAACCTGATCCCACAGCTGACGATCGCCGAGAACATTTTTCTTGGCCGTGAGTTTGTCGGCCGCTTTGGCAAAATCGACTGGAAAAGGATGTATGCCGAAGCCGACGTTCTGCTGGCAAAACTGAATCTGCGCTTTAAGAGCGACCGCCTGGTGGGCGAACTGTCGATTGGCGACCAGCAGATGGTGGAAATCGCCAAGGTGCTGAGCTTTGAGTCGAAGGTCATCATTATGGATGAACCTACCGATGCGTTGACCGATACCGAAACCGAATCCCTGTTCCGCGTCATCCGCGAGCTGAAATCGCAGGGGCGCGGCATTGTCTATATCTCCCACCGTATGAAAGAGATTTTCGAGATTTGCGACGATGTGACGGTCTTCCGCGATGGGCAATTTATTGCCGAGCGCGAAGTGGCCAGCCTCGATGAAGATCGGCTGATCGAAATGATGGTGGGACGCAAGCTGGAAGATCAGTATCCGCGGCTTGATAAACAGCCGGGTGATATTCGCCTGAAAGTCGATGCGCTGTGTGGGCCGGGCGTCGAAAACGTCTCCTTCACCCTGCGTAAAGGCGAAATTCTCGGCGTTGCCGGGCTGATGGGCGCCGGACGTACGGAACTGATGAAAGTACTGTACGGCGCGCTGCCGCGCACCAGCGGCTACGTGACGCTCGACGGCCATGAAGTCGTCACCCGTTCCCCGCAGGATGGTCTGGCAAACGGCATCGTTTATATTTCCGAAGACCGCAAACGCGATGGTCTGGTGTTGGGCATGTCGGTCAAAGAGAACATGTCTTTGACCGCGCTGCGCTATTTCAGTCGCGCCGGCGGTAGCCTTAAACATAAAGACGAACAGCAGGCGGTAAGCGACTTTATCCGTTTGTTCAACGTCAAAACCCCATCTATGGAACAGGCAATTGGCCTGCTGTCCGGTGGCAACCAGCAAAAGGTGGCCATTGCGCGCGGTCTGATGACCCGCCCAAAAGTACTGATCCTCGATGAGCCAACGCGCGGCGTTGATGTGGGCGCTAAGAAAGAAATTTATCAGCTAATCAACCAGTTCAAGGCCGATGGTCTGAGCATTATTCTGGTCTCCTCTGAGATGCCGGAAGTATTGGGGATGAGCGATCGCATTATTGTGATGCATGAAGGGCATCTCGGCGGTGAGTTTTCACGCGAGCAGGCCACCCAGGAAGTATTAATGGCTGCCGCAGTGGGCAAGCTTAACCGCGTGAACCAGGAGTAAAAAAGATGACAACCCAGTCTGTGGCAGGTCGCCGCTATTTCACTAAAGCATGGCTGCTGGAGCAAAAATCGCTGATTGCCCTGCTGGTGCTGATAGCGGTTGTGTCGACCATGAGCCCAAACTTTTTTACCGTCAATAACCTGTTCAACATCCTGCAGCAAACCTCCGTGAATGCGATCATGGCGGTCGGGATGACGCTGGTCATTTTAACGTCGGGGATCGACCTGTCCGTCGGTTCGTTGCTGGCGTTGACCGGCGCAGTCGCCGCGTCGATTGTGGGTATCGAAGTCAATGCGCTGGTGGCGGTTGCTGCCGCACTCGCATTAGGTGCCGCAATCGGGGCTGTTACTGGTGTCATTGTTGCCAAGGGGCGAGTTCAGGCGTTTATTGCCACCCTGGTGATGATGCTGCTGCTGCGCGGCGTGACGATGGTTTACACCAACGGCAGCCCGGTGAATACCGGATTTACCGATAATGCCGATGTCTTCGGTTGGTTCGGTATTGGCCGCCCGCTGGGTATCCCAACGCCGGTGTGGATCATGGGAATTGTTTTCCTTGCGGCCTGGTACATGCTGCATCACACCCGTCTGGGTCGTTATATCTATGCGCTGGGCGGTAACGAAGCGGCAACTCGTCTCTCCGGTATCAGCGTCAATAAAGTCAAAATTATCGTCTACTCTTTGTGCGGGTTACTGTCGGCGCTGGCGGGCATTATTGAAGTTGCGCGCCTCTCCTCAGCACAACCAACTGCGGGTACCGGCTATGAGCTGGATGCTATCGCGGCGGTGGTGCTGGGCGGTACCAGCCTGGCAGGCGGTAAGGGTCGTATCGTCGGCACGCTTATCGGTGCGCTGATTCTTGGTTTTCTGAACAATGGTTTGAACTTGTTAGGTGTTTCTTCTTATTACCAGATGATCGTTAAAGCAGTCGTGATTTTGCTGGCGGTGCTGGTGGACAACAAAAAGCAGTAACTAACGACACTACAGGACATCTTAGATATGAACATGAAAAAACTGGCTACCCTGGTTTCCGCGGTTGCGCTCAGCGCGACCGTCAGCGCGAACGCGATGGCAAAAGACACCATTGCTTTGGTTATCTCTACCCTGAATAACCCGTTCTTTGTTTCTCTGAAGGATGGCGCGCAGAAAGAAGCGGACAAACTGGGTTACAACCTGGTGGTTCTGGATTCGCAGAACAACCCGGCGAAAGAGCTGGCTAACGTTCAGGATTTGACTGTTCGCGGCACCAAAATCCTGCTGATCAACCCAACGGACTCCGACGCGGTGGGTAACGCCATCAAGATGGCAAACCAGGCGAAAATCCCGGTTATCACCCTTGACCGCGTTGCTTCTAAGGGCGACGTCGTCAGTCATATCGCGTCCGATAACGTACTGGGCGGTAAAATCGCCGGTGACTATATCGCTAAGAAAGAAGGCGAAGGTGCAAAAGTTATCGAACTGCAGGGGATTGCCGGAACATCCGCCGCGCGTGAACGTGGTGAAGGCTTCCAGCAGGCCGTGGCTGCACATAAATTCAATGTCCTGGCCAGCCAGCCTGCAGATTTCGACCGTACTAAAGGCCTGAACGTCATGCAGAACCTGCTGACCGCGCATCCTGACGTGAAAGCGGTATTCGCTCAGAATGACGAAATGGCGCTGGGCGCACTGCGTGCGCTGCAAACTGCCGGTAAATCCGATGTGATGGTGGTTGGTTTTGACGGCACACCAGATGGTGAGAAAGCGGTAAAAGATGGCAAACTGGCGGCGACAATCGCACAGTTGCCTGACCAGATTGGTGCTAAAGGCGTTGAAACCGCTGATAAAGTACTGAAAGGCGAAAAAGTACAGGCAAAATATCCTGTTGACCTGAAGCTGGTTATCAAGCAGTAATAACGCGAATGCGATTCAGGCTGTCATAGCCTGATGGACAACATCAATAAGAAAAGTAGGGCACGTGCCACCGGTTATCCGGTGGCGCATCTTACCGGACACTCTGAAAATGAAAACCGCAGGCAAACTCGTCGTCCTTGGCAGCATCAATGCCGATCACATTCTGAATCTTGAATCTTTCCCGACGCCGGGCGAAACCGTCACCGGTAGCCATTATCAGGTCGCTTTTGGCGGCAAAGGTGCTAACCAGGCAGTTGCTGCCGGGCGCAGCGGAGCGGATATTGCTTTTATTGCTTGTACCGGCGACGACGATATCGGTGAGCGTATTCGCAAGCAACTGGAAGTTGATCGTATTGACGTGGCGCCCGTGAGCGCTGTCTCCGGTGAATCGACCGGCGTCGCGCTGATCTTTGTGAATGGTGAAGGCGAAAACGTCATCGGGATCCACGCCGGTGCTAACGCTGCATTATCTACTGCCTTAGTGGAAGCCCAGCGCGAGCGAATCGCTAACGCTGATGCGCTGCTGATGCAGCTAGAATCCCCACTGGACAGCGTACTGCTGGCTGCTCAGATAGCTCACCAGAACCAAACCACCGTGGTATTGAACCCGGCCCCGGCGCGCGAGCTGCCGGATGCGCTGCTGTCGCTGGTGGATATTATTACCCCGAACGAAACCGAAGCGGAAAAGCTAACCGGCGTGCGGGTTGAAAACGATGACGATGCCGCGAAAGCCGCGCAGGTTCTGCATGGCAAAGGGATCGACACCGTGATTATTACTCTCGGCAGCCGTGGCGTATGGGCCAGCGTGAAAGGCGAAGGTCGCCGCGTGCCGGGCTTTAAAGTTCAGGCCATTGATACTATTGCTGCGGGTGACACTTTTAACGGTGCGCTGATGACGGCGCTGCTGGAAAATACGCCGCTGTCTGATGCGCTACGCTTTGCCCATGCGGCGGCCGCGATTGCCGTAACACGCAAAGGCGCGCAGCCTTCTGTTCCGTGGCGTGAAGAGATCGACGAATTTTTACGTCAACAGGGGTAATGCTTGGCCACGATGAAGGATGTTGCTCGCCTGGCGGGCGTTTCCACCTCAACGGTATCTCACGTCATTAATAAAGACCGGTTTGTCAGCGATGCCATTACCGGGAAAGTTGATGCGGCGATTAAAGAACTGAACTACGCGCCTTCTGCTTTGGCGCGTAGTCTCAAACTGAATCAGACACGTACCATCGGCATGCTTATCACCGCCAGTACCAATCCGTTCTATTCTGAACTGGTGCGCGGCGTAGAGCGGAGCTGCTTTGAGCGGGGCTACAGTCTGGTACTGTGTAATACCGAAGGTGATGAACAGCGGATGAACCGCAATCTTGAGACGCTGATGCAAAAGCGCGTCGATGGGCTGCTGCTGCTGTGTACCGAAACGCACCAGCCGTCGCTGGAAATTATGCAACGTTATCCTTCTATTCCTTCTGTGATGATGGACTGGGCACCGTTCGACGGTGACAGTGACCTGATTCAGGATAACTCACTGCTCGGCGGTGATATGGCCACGCGCTATCTCATTGAGCGGGGTTACACTCGCATTGCTTGTATTGCCGGGCCGCTGGATAAAACCCCTGCGCGTCTGCGTCTGGAAGGGTATCGGGAAGCGATGCATAACGCACAGCTGCCAATCCCTGAAGGGTATGAAATTACCAGTAACTTTGAGTTTGGTGGCGGCTTTGATGCCATGCAGCAACTACTCACGCACCCGCTTCGCCCGGATGCGGTATTTGTTGGCAACGATGCGATGGCGGTGGGCGTTTATCAGTCGCTTTATCAGGCTGGACTGCGTATCCCACAGGATGTGGCGGTGATTGGTTATGACGATATTGAGCTGGCTCGCTATATGACGCCACCGCTGACCACGATTCACCAGCCGAAAGATGAACTGGGTGAATTGGCAATAGATGTCTTAATTCATCGAATCGCCCAACCCGGGCAAAAGCAGCAGCGTATGCAGCTGACGCCCGAGCTGGTGGTTCGCGGTTCCGTTTAAGGCTAGTGCTTTTCCTTAATCAGGTTGCGCCCATCTTTGGCTTTTAGCAGCATAAACATCAATGCCGATATCACCGTGATAACGCCCATGGTGATAAAGGTATAGTGGAACTGATCTATAGTGCTCGCCCCTTCAAGACTTTGATATGAGCGCAGCACCGCGGCGCTGACTGCCACCCCAAGACTGATAGACAATTGCTGCGTCACGGCCAGCAGGCTGTTACCGCCGCTGGCGTTGTCGTCGGTTAAGTCAGCCAGCGTGATGGTATTCATCGATGTGAACTGCGTTGACATCGCCATCCCCAGCACGAAGAGCGGCAGAATCAATAACCATACCGGCATTGTCGGCGACTGAAACGCGAACTGAGCAATCATCACGCCGATAAACAGCGTCACGCTGACCAGCGTTTTTCGATAGCCTAATCGGCGCAACACCTGCGTCACGGTCGATTTCGCCAGAATCGAGCCGATGGCCGTCGGTGCCATTATGCAGCCGGCAACCAACGCCGGGTAGCCAAACCCCACTTGTAACATCAGCGGCATCAGAAACGGTATGCAGCCGGTACCCAGACGCGTGGCCAGGTTGCCAGCGATGCCGACGGAAAAGGTGCGGGTTTTAAATAATGATAGCGAGATTAGTGGCGCCGGGTGTTTGCGGGCGTGGCGGATATACGCCAGTAATAGAAGAAGACTGAACAGCACCACCATCAAGGCAATCCAGCTCGCTACAATCTGCTCGCCCAACAGTTCCATCCCAATAGAGAACAGTACCAGGCTAAATCCGAACAGCAGAAAACCGGAGAGATCGAAGCGTCGACGCGGCGTGGTGAAGTTCGGCATATATTTGCGGGCATACAGTAACCCAGCAACGCCAATAGGAATGTTGATCAGGAAAATCCAGTGCCAGGTGGCCCAGGTGACGAAGACGCCACCGAGTACTGGCCCCAAAATAGGCCCTATCAGCCCCGGCATCGTCACGAAGTTAAGCACCGGCAGAAGTTCGCTACGCGGATAAGCGCGCAGTAACGCCAGGCGGGCAACGGGCATCATCATCGCACCGCCGACCCCTTGAATGATACGGAAGATAACCAGCTCAGATAATGAGGTAGACAGCGCGCAGGCTAGCGAACCTAAGGTGAATAAGCTGACGGCCAGCATAAAGATGCGCCGGGTGCCGAAACGGTCGGCCAACCAGCCGCTCACCGGAATCAGCATCGCCACGGTGAGGGTATAACTGATAATGGCCGACTGCATTGCTAACGGGGAGCGGTTGAGACTATGGGCGATCGCGGGAAGCGCGGTATTCAGAATGGTGGCGTCCAGCGCTTGCATAAAGAAGGCCATGGCGGCAATCCAGGGAAGGCCTGCCATGCTCCGCGCTTTCATTTCAGTCATTCGCTTTCCTTTATACGACCGCACGGATATGCGGTGCATTCAATAAAGCCTGACAGGCAATAAGCGCCTGCGGACCATCACCCGCCTGAATAGCATCAACAATGGCCTGGTGACTAGCCAGCTCAATGACTTCATCTTCAGTAATAGAAGTGAAATATATGTGGTACACGGAATGGAAGAGCTTCGCGAATGAGGTCAGGAACGGATTCGCGCTCATCTCATAGATATGCTCATGCCAGGATGTGTCGACATCTATCCAGCGTTCACGGTTAAACTCTTTCTCCAACTGGGCCATCTCTCCCATTAAGGTGTTCAGATGCGCTTTCTGCTCGGCGGTACCCAGCGTTGCGGCCAGCATACATGCCTGTGGCTCCAGACTGCGGCGCAGCACCAGGAAGTGCTTCATGACGGACTGGAAGTTATCGGTGGTGAGCCACCAGGAGATCAGTTCCGTATCGAGGAAGTTCCAGTATGCCTGCGGCATTACCCGGGTGCCGATGCGCGGGCGGGGAAGAAGCATGCCTTTTGCCGAGAGCGTCTTCACCGCCTCGCGAACGGCGGTTCGGCTGACTCCGAAGATCTCACCTAACTCCATTTCACCTGGGAGAATGCTTTCCGGCGGATATTCACCGGTTAATATCTTCTGAGCTATTTTCTCAGCCAGAACCCAGGAGATGTTTTTTTGAGCTGCCAGTTGCTGTGCGCTTAGAGACATAAATGCCATTCCTATTATTTATCTTTCTTTAGTATGCCATTTGACGTGCTGGATCGGTGTTAAAAACAGCAAATCGGGCTTTTAACGGCGTATTCATAAACAATCTGGTGAAAAAGTTAGCGAGCGATAAAATATTTTAAATTTCCCCTTGTCAGGAAGAATTAACTCCCTATAATGCGGCCCCACTGAGACGGAACAACGGCAAACAAGCCGCCGGGTCAGCGGGGTTCTTCAGAGAACTTCGACAGAGAAAAGCGAAATTAAACGCTTGACTCTGAAAGAGGAAAGCGTAATATACGCCACCTCGCAACAGTGAGCGAAAGCCGTGTTGCACTGCTCT
>NZ_JBEFLV010000012.1:0-143239 GCF_040149365.1 Kluyvera huaxiensis | reverse complement strand
TCGCGATCGTTCCAGTAGCTGGCGCGCGCATCGTCATTCACATAACGGTCGCCTTTGCGGAGATTCCAGACTTCATCCGCACGCTTAAACGCCGCTTCGGCTTTAGAGACGATTTCCTGCGCCGTGTCCGGCCGCCCGATATCCAGCGCCGCATCCCACATGGATTTAAACGCACGTTTCAGGCTATCCGCAGCCGACTCAATCGAGCCCATGTTGTCACGCAGGCTCTTTGTCTGATCGCGAAAACCATTCGTCGCCGCATCGTTAGCCGCCTGCAGCGCCGCCGCTTCATCCCCGGATCGTTGCAGCTGCGCCACATAGGCAATCTGTTCAGCGGTGACGTTGTGGAATTGCTGTGCCATGGCAATCAGGCCAGAGGTCGGATCGTTCGTCAGTTTCCCGAACGCGGCCGCCACCTTATCGACAGGCACACCCGACGCCTCGGTGAATTTCGCCACCTCCTGGCTCATATCATCGAACCGGGCACCGGCGCGCACGCCAGCGTTAACCAGTTCGGTGAGTGCGCTGCTGGTCTGGTTAAACGTCAGTCCCGCCTGCTCGCCGGACTTCGCCAGCACCAGCATGCGGTTTGAGGTCAGCCCGGCACTGTTACCGGAAAGGACCAGCGTTTTATTGAAGTCGGACAGCGTGGCCGAGCCCTGATACCAGGCATAAATCATTGCCCCGGTAGCGGTTGCCAGCGCACCGACACCGACCATAACCGGCGATATGGAGCCCAGCAGCGCGCGGAAGGTCGGAATGATGCCGCCGAACGAGTCTTTCACCTGACCGCCCTGCTGCAGCAGAATCAGCCATGGGCTCTGCCCCCCGGCCAGCTGCGTGGCAATATCCGTAAACTGCGCGGGCAACATACGCATCGCGGCGTTGTACTGCCCCACCGAAATACCGGCCTTTTTCGCCGCGCTCTCCTGCCGGGTAAACGACTGCTGCACCTTCAGCGCGGAATCATTCGCCGCATCGCCGGTCTGCTTAAACTGCCGTTTAACGTATTCCATCTGTTCGTTGAACTTTGACGAGTTAACATCAAGGTTAACGACCAGGTCACCCACTGCCGTCTGGGCCATAGCGAACGCCTCCTGAAATGCCCTCGGCCTTTGCCATCAGCACATCATCACCGGGTTCATCGTCGGTAATATCCTCCGCTGAAGGTGACAGCAGGCTGAAGCTGGCAGGGGTTGATGTGGTTTTGGGGTCAAGTGCGGTGATGACGATATGCATCAGCGAGGAAAAATGCGCATCCATCTGCACATCATTAAAAAAGTTGTCCTGGTAGAACGTTCGCCAGTCGGCATATTCCGTTGACGACATACCAGCAAGCATGGCGCGCCAGTCCGGCCGGCGAAATTCACGCGCCAGTTTCAGGACGAAGGTCAGCTCACTGGCGAGGACTTTTCCAGACTGACCGGCTCGGTCACTGCGTCATCCTGTGACGGATTGGCTTCTGGTGGCGGCACCATGCCGGACAGCAGTTTCACGCGGTACTCCGCGTCGGCAATAATCTCCAGCGGCCAGGTCATCAGCACCTCCATCTGGATCTGCTCAACATCTTCTTTTGGTGTGTTGTGCGTTCCTTTTAGGGCATGCGCATGCCATAACGACATGGCCACCAGCAGCGCGCCGGAGGTAATCGTCATATTCAGCGCCGCCTGCATGTCTGCATCGGTGACTGTTTCCAGCGCTTTCAGGTGTTCAAGATGCTCAATGCGCTGCAGCGCCGACAGTTCATAGAGCGTGACGGTCACGCCGTTGCGCTCGAACGGTTCTGTTTTTAAAAACATGGGGTACTCCAGGAGGCGGGGCCGAAGCCCCGATTATCAGGAAACGGTGACGCTGCAGGTCGCAACAAACAACCCGTCGTTGGTCATAACAATAATGTCAGCCGAACCGGCTGCAATGCCGGTGACCGTCAGCACCGTATCGGCCACAGACACCGTCACGATCCCGGCATCCGTGGTGGTGGCCCGGAACGATTTATCGCTGGCGCTGGCTGGCGCCACGGTGACATTCAGCGTAGTGGTGGCAGCAACGGCAACGGTGGCGGTCGATTTATCCAGCGTTACGCCAGTGACATTAATCACCGCCGCGGCGCTTTCTTCAGCGAGTCCCGGCTTACCGTTGTTGCTGATTTTGACTGAGCGGGTGATGGTGTCTTTTGCCGTGACGGTTTTACCAAGGCTGCTTACCCAGCCACGGAACACATCGACAGCGCCATTCGGGTATTTGATTTTGTATGCCAGCACGGTACCGTCGTCGAACCAGCGAACCAGATCCTGCTGACCGCTTTCCGCCGGTTTCCAGGCCAGCGTAAAACTGGCCTCACCTGCCGATTTCTGGCCCTGTGCGGTCGCCGTCCAGTCTGCATCCTCATCGTCCAGGTAGGTATCGTCGTTTGATTCGGCGGTCAGTTCGCCAGGCTGTAGGTCTTTAATCTTCGCCAGGCGCGTCCAGTCAGTATCCGATACCGGATTGGCAAACGGGTTACCCGTTCCGGAATAAATCCATAGCGTGGTGGTGGCGCCCTTTACCGGCGCCAGTGGGTTTGGTGTAGTCATTGCGTCCTCACATAATGTAGCTGATGGAATAACTGAGATCGGCAGATCCCCATGTCATAGCCTCTTCATCGCGTTGATAGTCATAACCCTGAGCCGCTATCAATTCGAGAAGGTCTGCCAGTTCGGGAACATCGGCCATCGCCGGATAGATGCGGTCCTCCATCCAGGAATCCAGAACACTGTCTGTAGCCGTGGCTTTCAGAAACACCTCAACATGCAGCACGGCTGTCCACATATCTTCATCAACACTTTCATCCGATGCGCGTGCGTCAGAAAGATAAACCGCGACCGCCGGTAGATCCTGCTCATCCAGAAATCCCGGACGCCCGTCGAACCATGTCACCGGATCCGAAATGTTGCGCTGCAGTGCTGTGAGTACAGCTTTACGGATATCACTGTTTTTCATCGTTTAAGGATCAGCCTCAGTTGGTTAGCCAGATTCTGCCGCATTATTTGGGGCATCCTTTCATCCATGAGTTTTGGCACTTCGGCCCGGAATGTTTCGGTCAGGGGGATGGCCAGTGGAATGCTTACCACTTCAATCGGGTATCGGCTCTTCGTGGTACGGCGTAATACATGCCAGCGCCCGTTCGCCAGTTGCTGAATAAAAGCCCCAGGGAAACGAAAGGTGCCGACACGCAGCTCACTGTTCGCCCCCGACTTATCCCGCTTTCGTCGTGATAGCCGCATACTGGATGGCCCCAGTTTGATAGCGGGAAGATTACCGCGGTTAATACGGATCAGCGCACGCGGCTTGCCCACTGTCGCCCTTCGTACCCGCGCACGCTGTTTCACCAGTTTGCGAGGCACGCGAGTGGACTTTGAGACAGCTGATACGCTGCGATTAACTGCCTGTGTGGCGATGCGGTTTACCGTTTGAGCAGAAGCCCGCGGAACGGCTTTTTGACTGATACTGTTAAGGTTCGCAATGGCCTGTTCCAGCCCCTTAATCGACATATTCCCTCCCGCTTACTCAATAAAGATGCGCGGCTTGCCGTTAAAGCGTTCGTGGCGGGTCAGAATGAATTCCTCCCCCTCAAAAATCACCACATCAGAACGTTTTGGCCGATAGCCAGCAGTGAACACCACCAGAGAACGCCCTGTTCCGGTCATCGGCCCCATCTCTTCCAGAAACTCAGCCGGTATAACAATCATGGGCTCACCATTGATGATCGCTGGTTTGCCCATCTTGTTGACCGTGGCCGCATCCATGCGGCTGGCAAGTTTGTCAAAAGGATTAGGCATTGATTTTCACGGCTACGGTAGATGACCCAGCAGCAGCGTCCTCCCACGCAACCCCAGCCGGATCGGCGTCAGTCGCATCGAGCTGCACTACACCATCTTTGATATGAACCTGCTCACCAATGGTAATGGCGTCGGCAGACAGCTTAGGCAGAAGGAAAACCCCTTCGGCAAAACCATCGCCCACCAGGCCTGCCTCAATATCCGTGATGGCCACAGCCACCACTTTCCCCACCAGCACCGGCGAGCCGCTCAGGATCGCAGTGTTACCCGCATTGGCAATCACAATGGTTTTGCCCGGTTGTACAAAATTCTTCGCCATAAAATCAGTCTCCATCCGGCCCCTGATGGGGCCGAATTCAGATATAAAAAAAGCCCTGATGGGCTGTAGAGTTACTGCTTAGTTGAAGGGGATTATTTCCCGGTTGATTTCGCCAGACCGCGGTAATCCAGAGGGGAAACGCCAGCATCAATGCGCACTTTGGTCGCGATACCATCGGTTGAGAAACCTTCCTGCTGGTCGATATACGGAGTATCCACGCCATTCAGGTAAGCCACTTCGATAGTGTCAGAGCCTTTCGCAGCAGCCAGATACCAGGCATTGCTGTCTTTAGCATCCAGACGCGGCTCTGCGATGACCTCAGCAAAGTTCTGAATCGGGTTATTAATGCCGGAGTTGATATCTGCACCTTTCACACTGGCGGACTTGATCGTCTGGTTCGCCAGGGTTTCGAGTGCCACCGGCACCAGCATATAAGCCGGGCGAATGTTCAGGAAACGTTCACCCTCTTTCTGCAAGCGCATCATCTTGCGCGCGTCATCAAGGCTGCCCACAGAAATGGCACCCGCAGACAGGTTGGCGTGATCCGCGTGGAACAGCGCCTTACCATCTGACAATTTAACGTTATCGGTCAGGACGGCATAGACCAGATCGCCGATCGTCCCTTTTGCCGCACGGCCCATTTTCATTGGCACGTCCGTCAGCTGGTTCATATCGTCGTTGATAATCGCCTGGCGGGTAATGGAGAAAATTTCCCCATAAGTGGCCAGCGCGATGCTTTCACCTTTATCTTTGGTGGTCACATGCTTATATTCAGCACCTTCGCGAACCTGACGCAGAGATGGGAAGCCACCCAGGCCGACACGATGCGCTGTTTTAAAGTCAGACAACTGGCCTTTTTTGGTCCACTGTTCGAAGGTTTCTGCCGCCTCTTCCCAGCCCTGCAGCAGCGCTTTATTAGCAACGTCCAGCAGGATATTACCGAAGTCCGACGTACTGTGTGTCAGCGCCATGCCGACCATCTGCATCGGGTTATAGCTGGAAACGCCAATGCCGCGCTCAGTCAGTGCCATACGGGCATATTCGCGCAGCGTCATACCGTTGTAGACGTTGTCACGCTCCATGCTTTCGAATCCTGCGCGTGCCATCAGTGCCTGGCGAACACCATCACCCACAAAGTTACCGTTACCGGCGTAAATGTGCGCATCGGTGGTTTTATTCGACGGCGTGGCGGTTTTACCCAGCGCTGCCAGCAAATCATCCTTTGCCTGCGCAACCGTGCACTCCGGGTTCGCGATGCATTTATTCAGCAGTTCCTGATGCTTGCCACCGAACATTGCAAAGAGATCGTTAATCGCGTTAACGCGGTTCTTTTGCTCGGTAAGCACCTGAGCGCGGATAGTCGCTTCATCTGCACCGGTCGCGGGTACTGTAACCGTTGCCTGCGGTTGTGGCTGCTGCGGTTCGCGCTGAGTCGTATTGCGCGGAGGGGTGATCATATTACGAATGCTGTTTGGCATCTTTTCAAAGTCCTCGATACGTTTTGATTGAATACAGGCCATCGCCTGCAGAGAGGTTGTGACCTGATCGGCAAAGCCATGCGCTAAACATTCTTTACCATCCATCCAGGTTTCATCTTCCAGCATGGCGGCAACTTCCTCGGTCGTTTTCCCGGTTTTCTCCGCGTATGCCGGGATCAGGACTGACTCGACCTTATCCAGCAGATCGGCATAATCCCGCATGTCGTTGGCATCTCCACCCGCAAACCCCCATGGCTTGTGGATCATCATCATCGTGTTTTCCGGCATGATGACCGGGTTACCAACCATCGCAATCACCGAAGCCATTGACGCAGCCAGTCCATCGATGTGAACGGTGATCGCTGCGCCGTGATGCTTAAGGGCATTAAAAATGGCGATGCCGTCAAAGACATCGCCACCGGGCGAATTGATATGAAGGTTAATATGGGTCACGTCGCCCAGCGCTTTCAGGTCATTCACGAACTGGCGCGCCGTTACCCCCCAGTAGCCAATCTCGTCGTAGATATAAATATCCGCTTCGTTATCGGCGCTGGCCTTCATGCGGAACCAGGAATTACTTTTTGCGCTGGCTCTCGGACGACGTTGCGCCCGGTTCTTTGGCTTCGGCACTGGTGCCTCCTTTGTCGTTAGCAGGGTCGGTGTCAAACACCAGGCCCATCTCTTTATTTTCGTCGATCTCTGCCTTACGGCGCGCTTTCACATCATTCGGATTGCGTCCGCTGGCGCGTACCCAGTCTGATTCAGTCGCAGCACCACCACGGATTTGTGCTTTCCAGGCATTAGCCTCTTTAACCGGGTCAATCCACGGCATTACAGGGCCGGAATACACCGCCGAGTAAAGCGACTCCATATCCAGACCGCGGGGCAATTTAATCTCACCAGCGGCCACCGCCATTTTCAGCCAGGCGCGGTACATTGGCCGGGTCACAGCGCCGATGAACCAGTCCTGCAAAATGAGATAACCGTCAGTGGATTCCACCAACTCCTGTCGCTGTGCGCTGTAGGTGCCGTTGTAGTTTCGGGACGTACTTGAAAAGCTGAGGCGGCTGCCAGCGGCGACGGCTCGCAGCTGCCCGTTGCGGAAGGTTTCAAGGTTCGGATTCGGCCTGTCAGACTTCACCATGCCAATTTCTTCACCCGCTTTAAGATCGTCATAGATAATGCCAGGCTGAATCATCATTTCCCGGTCGTCATCTTTGTCGGTCTCATCATAACTTTGCCCATCACCCTTTTTGATGTACATACCGAGCGCCGCGGCAATACGTGCAGCAGTGAGTTCTGCATCTTCATATTCTTTCAGCGCGCTGAGGCGCATCAGAACACCGGAAAGCATCGACACACCACGGGTCTGGTGCAGACGGCGGACAAATTTAAGATGCAGCATGTTTTCCGCATCGACGTCTTTCGTATCAAACTGACGGCCTGAAACAGGCAGACTTTTATAAACCTGAAATTTCTTTGGTCTGCCCCAGTTATCGACATAAACCCCCTGATTAAGCTGGCGCGCCGCATCGCTGGTCATCGGGATAAAGTCAGGCTCGAGTGCTTCAAGCCAGAAAGGAACGCCGGCAGCGGGCGTAAGTCCATTTCCCGTACCGCTGACTATCTGCGCGAATACTTCTCCATCACGCAGCCAGGTACGCAGCATCAGACGTTCAAGCATTGGCCGGGTAAACTGGTTGGTGACCTCCGGACGGACAGACCATTCAGACCACTTACTGCGGATCTGGTCAGCCAGATTTTTGGCGATCTTCCCGCTCGTAAGTTTCGGATGTGGTTCGACGATAATTCCGGCCTTTCCCACCACCCGCTCTTCAAGCTTGTCAAACACCCCAATCACCAAATCGTGGTTGTTATCAAGCCACCGGGCCTGCTCTCGTAATGAAACCGCACCCATATTGCTGAGCTGGTCAGCGGAACGATTCTCACGACGCCCTTTATGCGTTCGGGTTGGGGTAACGGCTTCATATGCCCTGATTTTCGCGCGTTCCTGCAAGCGAGCCGCTTTCCAGCCAGGGGAGAAAACACCAATCGCATCATCTAACAGGCTCATGAAAACCTCGCCAGTCGGTAGCCGGGTCGCCCCCGGCGCTGCGCAATCAGGGAAGAAAGACGCCGCTCCCATTCCTGCCGCCCTTTGCGGATCTCGGAAAGGTTCTCCATCGTCATTTCCTGCCCATTGAAACGGATGGTTTTGCCGTCCAGCACCGCCATCTCGGCTTCGGTATATCGCTGGATCATGGTTTCAATATCGACACGGTTCACAACCATCCTCCTGAAGTGGTCCAAGGGTTAGCATCATCGGTTACGGTTTTCTTCCGCTTCCTGGTTTTTGTGGGGGCTGGTTCTGGCGCCGTGGATGCCGCTTCGCCAGCTTCCGCCGGCGCGTTCTCCAGCCACGTTTCCCGCCGCGCCCACTCAGGAGAATCGGGCCATTTAATTTTCTCGTAGCCGTGGAGGATGGCGAGCGCATCTGCATAGACCAGAAGGTCAAACGCTTCGTTTGCACCACGTCCCGGCTTACTCCATTTGCCATCGGTCGATCGCTCCTCATAGGTCAATTCATCGTAAAACCAGCTGCCAAGCCATTCCGGAAAATGCACATAGCCGGGACCGGGTGAATCACGCCACAACGCATTGTTCACACGGTCTTTGAGGGAATCCGTCTGGAGCAGGTAAAGCGGTACATCACCGGAGGCCTGTGCCCGGCGGCTTGAGCGACCGGTGTTATCCGGAAAGGTTCTGGAGATAAGCTTTGACCGTCGGACACTGTCACCTTTGAAGAGATAAATCTGCTTACCTAACCCCTCGCGGCGGCATCTGCGCCAGAATTTATAGGCGTTATCGGTCACGCCATCTTCCCCGCCGGAGTCCACGGCCATCGCCATCAGGCGCATGCACCGGTTCGGGTCCGAAGCCAGTGGCCAGCCTTTGTTAAACACATCGGTCAGTAACAAATCCCAGTCCTCGGGATAACTGGCCGGGTCAATTTGCTGGCTCTCGCCATTGCCGTCGTAGCGCATCGACTGCCGGATGTTGTAGCGGTCCACCAGCCAGCGTTCTCCCATGCTCCCGTAACCTGTAACCTGGACAACAAAGCGCCGGTTACGCCCCGCCTGCACATCGACCGTCGCCATAAGAAAACAAACGCCGTCCGGCACAGAGCGTTTTGGCACATCCTCGGCACGCTGCTCGAGCAACTCACTTTTACGCTGCTCCATGCTGGAGCGGGGAAGATACGGACGGCCAAAGTCAGTATTGATTACCGTCTTTAGCGCTTCCTCGCTGCCAGTGGCCTGATAGTCCTGCTCGGCGGTTAGAAATTTGTAGATGAGCTGCGCCCAGGTCTGGTACGCGGCGGCGGGTCCCTCCATCCAGAATGAGGCGATGCGCGAGCGCCGCCCTTCTCCCGTAATAACACCATCGCTATCAATGGATTGCCCGTCGCGTAACCACACTCCTTTCATATTCAGCGATCGCTTCATATCGGGGAGAATGTGTTCCTGACAGGCTGGGCATTGCAGATAGGCTTTCTCGCTGGCCTCAACGGGATCCGTGATATCGCGATAACCGGCCATATTGTCCATTTCAGGCTGGAAGTATTCGCCGCAATGAGGGCACGGCCAGTAAAGACGTCGACGATCGCCACGGTTGTACAGCGCCAGAATCCCGGTTGAGGGCGGCGCTTCATGTGGAGAACTACGCCGCCATTTCGTATCGCGTACATCGCGTCCCGGAGAACTCTCGACCAGCGTCATCCCGGACGACATGAAGGTTGTCGTTCGCTTTGATGCCAGTGAAAAGGCATCACCTTCCCCGTCGATATCTTCCGGGAAGCGGTCATAATCGGTTAGTGCCACGCACTTATAGTCTGATGAGGACATGATATTGACCGATGGCCAGCCAATTTTCAGATAGTTACCGGCGCGGAATGTGCGGTCGTAGACGTTGTTATCATTACGCCGTGGGCTCAGTCGGGTTTTCACTTCCGGGCTGCAGCGAAATGTACGATCAAGACGCTTTTTCGAGTGTTCGCGCGCCTTTTCCTCTGTCATCTGGATCAGCAGCATATCCGCCGGGTCACAGACAACGTTATAGACAATCCACCCATCAATCAGGCCGATGGTTTTACCGGTTCGCGCCGGACCAACAAACACCACCGCATCATATTCACGCGATGCCAGGCAGTTCATTGGCTCAATGACATAAGGTGCCAGATCCGGATCCCACGGAACGGAGTTTCCCGCTCCCATTGGCACGCGCATATAAGTGCTGACCGCATCGGCCACCTGCATACGACGCGGGGCACGTAAAATACCGGAAACATCGCGGCGGATGCCCCTGGCGGATGCCCGCTTTGCCATCAGTCCTCCTCTGGCTCTTCCTCCTCTGTTTCAGCGTCCTGCACTCTCTCCGCCATCTGGTCGCGTAGATCATCGATAACGCTTTGCACGCGAGAAACAGCTGCAGGCGTTAATGCACAGTCGCGCTCAAGTACATCGGGGAGAGTTTCAAGCACCATGACGACGGCTTTCGCCATCAATGAGAATTCACGCGCCACCTCATCTGCCGGAATTAGCTGGCCGGTGTCCTGTTCGAACTTCAACCTCTCGTTTTCCGCTTTCCAGTGAGAAAGCCTGTCCGATGGTGGCAAGTCGTCAACATTGGCTGACACGGTGGGGATCATCAGCTCGGCCAGAATATCGGTGACCAGATAAAGCTTTAATTTGCTGTTGCTGCCCGGCGCTGGTTCGATATTTTTTAGCCTGGTGGCGACCGTCTGACGGTGTACACCGGTAATCCCCGCCAGCTGGTTAATATTCAGTTTTAAAGCGGCAATTTCCTGGTCCATGATGGTGAACACTTTTTAAACGATTCGACATCTGCACGAAATCGCCTCTAATGAGATCAATAACCTGCGCGAATGATGATGATGACCTTAGATCCGAAAAACTAGCCGTTTTCCGCGCGCCAGCCGCCCCGTGGCAGGACACCTCGCCGGGAGGACCCACAAAATGCGAATGGTTATCACCCGCGCTTGGTGGTTTGCCAGATGACTCCCCCGGGCCTGCAGCTGAGCCTGATACTCTCTTCAATGCTTTTATCCATAATCTTTCGCAGGTCCGACATCGCTATCTCTTTCGAATCTGCTGAGACCGCCCCCGCCTTTCGTTCACGGAGTCTTACCCAAAGCATGCAGGCGTTGAGCGTTATCGAGATGGCCAGCAGCATAAGAAAGGCTGCAGGGTATGCGTAAAACATAATCGGGAGATTGCACATACGATTGTCCTCCAGTAATGAATTATCGCAGGCACTCAGTGAATGCCTGCTGTAATGCCATTAGTCATCGAGCTGTAAGACACCGTGATCCAGTGAATCTGAATAAGCGAGCAGCCCTTTGTATTCTGGGATAATCTCGCCATCATCAGCTTCAAATTCCGGAATTGTCCCGGTAGTAATGGTGTATTGAGGTTGGCCGTCTTCTTTCGCGAATATTGCCAGTTCTTCAATCTGTTTTGCCGTAAGAACTACAGTCATGCTCATTCCTCGCTTGGTAAAAAGCCCCGCTATTGCGAGGCTATAGGGTTATTATTGGACTCTCTTACTGAGTCATAGATCCGCTCACACGTCATCCCTGCCCGGTAGCTCTCGTCAGCTCGTCCAGCATAATATCGAGCTTCTTCTGCAAGGCTTCCGAGCATGTCGGCGAGCATTGCGGCATCGGCTCCAGCTGTTTTGCTTCTGACGGCAGCGGCAAGATCTGCGGTATGCTTTGCGGCGTCCAGGCGGGTAGCGAGCTTTCTGGCTTGCTGTTGCAGCTGGCTAACAGTGGTAGCCAGGCCAGCAGAAGTAACGGCAGCACGCGCTGCTTTAGCTTGAGCATCTTTCACAGCCTCATCACGGGCAACTGTCCGCCCTTGTTCAATCATGCGAGCAGCGGTCTGTGCGTTCGCTTCCTGTGAAGATTCCGCGCTATCCCGGTCAGCCCACTTTATTTTCCAGCTGCGGTTCGTCCACTCACTACCAGCAAGGAATGCACCAGACAATGCGACAACCACGATGATGCAGATGCTGGTGGACTTCACTGATCTATCCCCCAGCACGTCAGCGCGCTTTCCTGGTCCCGTCGCTCTACTTGTCCATAACAGCCATTCTTCTGGCCTTTTGTCAGTCGGCAATCACGTCCACCGTCTTTAATCCACCAGCGGATAGCTTCACAGGCGCCTTTCGTATCGCCAGCGTTCATGCGCTTATAGAACGTTGACGGGTAGCATTTGCCAGGCCCGATGTTGTAAGGGCAGAACGACGCAATGCCGACCTTCTGCGGTTCAGTCAGCGGTACCTTGATATTGCGGTCAACCCACGCCAGTGCCTTGTTACGCTCGATGGCGTTAACCGTCTTACATTGCGCTTCTGTGGCGGTTTGACCCTTCACGACTCGCTTACCGTCGATGACTGTGACGCCGTGGCATAGCGACCAGATGCCACCGGGATCGACAACCACCACCAGCGCACCGGCCGGCAGGTGCATCATGTGCTGTTCAAGCGCTCGTTTCAAAACGTCGGCGCGCTGGTGTGTCGTTATTGCAATACCGATCCGCGATGAAATGATGCTGGCAGGCGCATACGGGACACCATCAATAGTGACCTGCATAATTTTCCTCTGGGAAGTTTATTAATTATCTTACTCGTAATAATGGATGGTCTGACGATAGCAATGGATGATGTTGATAGTTAATCACTAGGGAAGTAGAACAAATCTAAGTTAAACTACTGGTCTGATATGTATAAATTAATGATACATGTCATTATTTTTGCGAACCAAACCAACAATAAGGTCATTTATGAAAAAGTTAATTATGGTAGCTCTGGTTGCCGCAGCTGTTTCTGGCTGCGCTCAACAATCATTTTCAGTAAACAAAGGCATAACGACTACGCCACAGCAAGTTACGACACATCATTTCTTCGTTAGCGGGATTGGTCAATCCAAGCAAATTGATGCTGCTCAGGTTTGCGGTGGTGCTGATAAAGTTGTTCGTACTGAAGTTCAACAGACTTTTGTGAATGGGTTGCTGGGATTTGTCACCTTCGGCATCTACACCCCTCGTGAAGCACGCGTCTATTGCGCGAAGTAATATTTCATAGCAATTGAAACTGATAATCCTCTAGCCCCCTAACAGGGGCTTTTTTACATCTGGTTGATAAAACAATTATCAAGCCCACCAGCAGGTGAGCTTTGTAATGGCTAACAGTCGGCATCTAGACGCGCTACAGCGCGACAGGCCCACATGCAGGCTTCCTGCATTTTGGTGCGCGCAATGGCGAGACAGCGGGCAGCTTCGTGTGCTTCAGTTGAGTGGTTGCCGGTAGCAGATAACTCATCGTTGACATGCTCACGTTCTGTATCAAGTAAATTACAGAAGTGTCGGCTGACACCCTTCAGGCGATTCATGCGCTCAATATCACCAGGCGTTAAGGTTCGATAGCCTTTAACGGTGGTGCCGTCCTGCGGTTTAGCTTCGCTCATCGGTTTCTCTCTTTTGGGTGGGTATGGAAAAATACCCGCTATTGAATGTGAACACAGCAGCATGCTTCACTCCTGTTTCTGGCAGTTCGCCTGCCACGCTTTGTTATGCGTCAGGATGTCTTTCTTAGTCTGCTTATCCATAACGGCAATATCGTTGTCAGTAAGATAGATGGGCTTAACCCAATCGCACGCGGTATCAACGACTACCGGGGCGGGTCCAGTTGTTGCGCAGCTCACGATCAACATCGTCGCCAGGCATATGGTTAACAGTCTGCTGTACATTGCTGGCCTCTTTTGTTGCTTCTACCCGGCGTTCGGCAACCGCTTCAGCGGCGGTGGCACGTTCTTCAGTACGCTGCTGATCGGCTTTTGCTTCCGCTTTGCTGGTACCACGAATGTGACCAATACCAAAACCACCAGCAGCAGCTACGCATATCGCACCAATGACCCCGATGATGATTTCAACAATACTCATGCCAGCACCACTTTTGCTTTCTCAAAGCGAGCACGGCGATCAGTGATGCCGTTTTGCCCGCCGTTAATAATCTGTGTAACTCGAACCAGGTCACCGGTATAGTTCAGACAGCCACTAGAGCCATAGAACCACGCAGCGGAACGAGCAGCGTTAATATCATCTTCCAGTTGCGAGGGGTTCCCGACCAAATCCAGTTTTAAGGCGATACCGCACTTGGTGTAATTCTCACGCCCGGTAATCTGAATCAGTCCACGCCCACGGAACAGCCAACCATCACCAGACTCTTTGTTACCCATGCGACCGCCATAGACCAGATTGGCAATCTGTGGCTGGTGGGCCACCTGCTGACCATCAACACGCCCCAGCATCTCGCACTGGTACGCCGTAAGGCGGTTGCCAAACGTTGCTTTTAATCCTGCTACCGTGTAATTGAAGCTCTCAATAACACGGGTAAACCCTGCTGATTCATGCCCACATTGCGCAATAAACATCGCCTGGTCTAACGGCTTGGTGATACCACGCTCTTTCATCGCATCCTTGATAGGCTGAAACCAGCGCGCAGCTAATTCGGCGCTAATACCAGCCGCCTGTTGAAATTGTGATTGGTTCATTAGTGCCTCAGGTAATCAATCAGACGCGCAACGTTTCCACGAGCCCAGACAACAGCAGCGCAAATAAGAACGTTGACCAGCACCACAACCCAGTGGGACTCCTGATACAGGCCAAACAGATAACGGAATGGGACGCTGGCATACACAAGGACAGAAAAGTAAGCCACCAGCGATATTAACGGGCGATGTCTTGCCCCTTCACGTTGGTAGAACATCAGGAACACAACAATCACCGCGCAAATTACAGCGTTCACCGCTGCGCTTGGGTCACTTGTTACCATTATTGGTCCCTCCTCCCCGTATGCGGGAAAGCATACCGAATAGATTTCCCAGTTCCTGGTTGTTGATGAACGTGAGGAGCTTGATAGCTAGTGCGGCAACCGCCACCGCGCCGAGCGCATCCAGAGGGCGATCACTGTATCCCGTCCACTTAGCAAGATAGGACCCCACCAGGCCAGCACCGAGAACGCCAACAATGAACGATGTCACGAAATAGCCCACCAGCTTCAGCCGGGTAATGTTTGCTGCTGTCGCTACGTAAAAAACAGCACCTGCGAAAGCGCCAAACACCACGCCGTAATCAATACCGGTTGCGAAACCAAAAACGCTAGCTCCCATAAGGCCGCCACCCGCAATCGTAGTGCCAGAAACAGGATCGGACATTTAGCCCCCTCTTATTGCTGTGAGTCCTCTCAGAACGAGGGGAATAAAAAAAGGCCGCATAAGCGACCTTCGACAATAGGTTGTTGGTGTTTTTATATCCAGCGCTTCATCAATTCCGGCTGTACCTTCTGAAGCACTTCTTGCGGTGATGAGGCCTCAATAATTTCTGAGAATACACATCCACTATCATTGAGCCTATGCTTAGACCTAGCCATTTTAGCGCTATCTCTATCAAGATACTCTTCTGAAACAACAAGATGCTTCTCAACTTCCAAGCCTTCCTCTTTATGCTGGTAAACGTAATAAAATCCCATGAGTCCCCCTTTCAGTTAGGTGCCTGTTAGGAGTATCACCATAAAGCAAAAAACCCCGCCTAAGCGAGGTTTTCAATGTCTTAAGTTCGTGTCTAAGTGACCACTCTTAACACAGTAATCAAGAAAATGCGGACCGCGTTAGTGATTTTTATCGATTTTTACATTATTTTCTTGCTACACAGCTAAAAACATTAAGAAAAGCAGGCGTTGCCTAACCTCGTGGTAACAGTTGGCTTAGAATGAGGAAATACCTTTGGATAAGTTTGATGAGATTCATGTGGACATTGAATCTGAGCAGCAAGCCTTCGATTTGCTTGAAAGTTATCTCGACGGTTATGGTTTACCAGACAGTTTAAGCTTTAACGGATGGCCAAATCTTACCATCAGATTAACAGGTGAAAAATTCAACAGATCACTTACGCCTTCAGTAATGAAGGGATTTGTTGAAATGCAGGCCCAAATCAACAAATCGTATGCGCTTGCTAAGTACGGTGTCCCTGACGTCCGCAGACTAACCAAAGAAGAACTTGACGCCCTTGAAATTGAAGTTACGGTAGAGCAGGGTTCTTCAATCGTTGAAATTAACATTGATGGTTTTTTAACAAAACTTACACAGGAACTTGTTGGTAAAATGAACGCAACTGAGATCATGTTTACTGTTCTCGGCGCAGCAGTCATCTGGGGCGGAGTAACAGTATTTAAACGGTTCTTAGATAACCGTAAAGATACTCGCCTTGCAGAAATTGCTAAGGATGGAGAGAAAGAACATCTCCGTACAATGCAGATCATGAGCGAGCAAGAAACTAAACGCCTGCGGGTCATTTCGGAGATGGTGGCGGAAAAACCACTTCTCGATAACATGGACCGTATGTCGTATGACGCTAAAACACAGATGGTTAAATCGTTTGTGCGCTCAGATAGTGCACAAATTGATGGCGTGACTATTGATTCGGAAATGGCGAAAGAGTTGGTCACGAATGCTCGCAGACGCTCATCTGAAATGCGAATTGATGGTGTTTACCGAATTGAAGAAGTTAATAACACCGATCCAGAAAGCTTCAAAGTTAAAGTTCGCCGTGTAGATACCGACCAACGCCTAACCTGTGTGGTTCAAGATGTGTTCCTTGATGAGTCAGGAAATAAAGAAGCGTTGCAGCGTGCTGAGTGGGAAAGAAAACCTGTTCATCTAAGCATTAACGCTAAGCACGTCGACGGTGATATTAAATCAGCAGTGATTCTCTATGTGAGAGATGTGGAGAAAAAGCCCGATTAATCGGGCTTCGAAAATCAGTTTTTGACTTCAGGGTCCATCTCTAAACGAACATCCAGCATCGAGAGGCAACCGTCGATAAATCCCTCGGCCATCTGCATCTCGATGCGTATTAATTTTTCATCCTTCTTTCGCGCCTTAGCCAACTTCCGTTTAGGTATTCCATATAGATAATGAGCAACAATAAGTGAATGCTCATATGGTTTACGGCTCTTCAGTCGCGCCAAACATCCTTCAATAATAAGAGCGTCATTATCTGTGCAAGATAGGCGGCTTTTGCTGGTTTGGGGTAAAAGCCCTTTGAATCCTGCTGCAATCGGAGAGTAATCGACACCAGAACTATCACCTGATGCCCACCCACCCCATCGTTCTAACACCATCTGAATATCGCGCATGTTATCTCCACTATTCATGCCAGTACGCCGATTGCCAGCGCACGATCTAAAAACCGAAACAACAGCACCAGCTGGTCACCGTATTTCGCTTCAAATGCCACAGGGCTGGCATGCAACTCGTCGTGATGCTCTCTGCACAGAGGGATCACAAACAGATCGTGTGCCTTGGTACCCATTCCACCTTGCCCGTGGCCTATCAGGTGGTGGGGGTCGTCTGCCGGGTTGTTACAGCACATGCATTGCTGCGACTTAACCCAGCGGGTGTATTTCTCTTTTTCCCAGCGTCGGCGCTTTGGCTTCAACATCAGGGATTCTGGCGTTTCCGGGTCTATCTTTAACGCTACAACCTTTTTGGCTTTCTCCTGCACCAGCTGCGTGGCCGCAATCGCCGGGACAATCTCGCTCTCACGCATTACTGACTGGTGTTTTTCCTGTGGTAAGCGCAAAACTTTTCTCGCTACACCTTCAGGAATTACGTCTGCAATGTCTTTAGTGACAAGCCACCAGCAGAACTCTGGCAGGGTCAGTTCATGTTCTGCCGGGAATGCCAGTTCACGACAGGCGATCGATAAAATCCAGGATACCAGGTTTGCACGTGCGATGCCTGCCTGACGTTCTGTTGTTTGCTCTCGCTGGTGGTTATCGCAATGCCAGCACAAACGGATTGAGCCAGGGTCACGACGAAGGGTTGTGAAGTTGTTGCTGTGGTAGTCGCTCAGCTCCCACTGACAAACAAGCTGTTGCTCCAGCCAGTAATCAAGTCCGGAGAGTCCACCAGCAGCGCTGATGACCTTCTCATTCTCGAATACGCTGCTCATTAGCGGGTCTGCGGCTAATGGCTGTGATGCCGGTGGTATTGCTCCGGTGGCGTAGTTGTCGTATCCCTGTGGTTCGGACTCAATCAGTACACGACCTCTGGCAAAGAGCCCCATCAGCTCCGCGCCAGGACGAAAAAGAATAATCCCCATGCGTGGGGCTATCTCGGGTGTTAACAGTGCTCTCACGCCGTGTGCCCCTTAGCGATATGTTCAGCCCATAGGCCGCCGATCCACTTAATTCCCTTAGCCGTAAAGCGTGCCTGGCTGAAAGCATAGTTTGAGGCGCTCGTTGTACCGGTCTTCACTTCGAACCGCCCTGCTTCGATGTGCTGATGGTACGGCGTGAGTACATTGCTCAGGCGGTACATGATGTGGTGATCCAGCAGAAACAGCCGGAACTCTGGCTCTTTAGCGTTCAGGAGCTTCGCAACCTGTCTAAACGTCATTGAACCGGTGGCCGTGACGTAGCGATCAACGAATTCAGCTTTCGGCGCTGCAACCGCCAGTTCATCTTTTAGCTGCTGCTTCTGCTCTTCCAGTTCGGCGGCCAGGCGTAACGCTTCAGAAAATGACTGAGGTACCTTTGGTTGGGTTCCCTGCTCCAGTTCCTGCCAGCGGTCAACGAGACGCGCTGTGAACTCAGGGCAAAGCTGCGCGACGATCACATAACTGTCACGCTTGTTCACTTCATAGTGATGGTATTTCTGTCCGTTCTGGGGATGGGTGTACTGCATTGCAGCATACCCCCCAATGACGCCGCTACTCATCAACCGTTCGATGGTCACACACACATTGCTATGCCGGGAATCCACCAGTGCGGCAATCTCGCGACTAGACATTGTTATGTGCTCCCCAGGCATCGCAACGTGATGCGTCGGGCAATTCACTGTGATGTTCATCTGGTTCATGCTCTTCTCCACTTAGGCGGCTGCACCCGCCGGTTGATATCTGTTGATCGTTATCTCAACCTTCCCCTTCGGTACCACTGGCCCCCACTCCACCAGCATCCGTTTAACCTGACTGTCGTCCTCCCAAACGCCTGCATGCGTCAGCACGTCGAACAGCGCTTTGTTGTAATTGTCGATATCCCGGCGGCGTTGGTCTGGTGGATACAGAGTGATTTCCACCGCCGCGTACTCTGACGATGGCTTTGGTAACTTGCGAAGCTGCTCGATAATGGCTGCACAAGCAGCGCTCTGGAATTCGCGACCTTTCTGGCTGATCAGATGGCGTCCCTTCAACGGGCCGCTGTTTGGAGCTCGCCAGTACGTGTTTACGCTGGGCGGGAATGGCAGAACGAGTTTCATAATGCAGACTCCTTTGCTTCCAGCCAGGCAATAGCCTCATCACGAGCACCATCCGTTCCATCCAACAGCGCGCGAACGATAGAGATAGCGTCAGGGCCCTCATTCTCCCCCAGTATCGTTATCCCACGGGCTACGCCAGGAGCGACGGTGATATAGCCTTTTCGCTTTAGCGCGTTCACGTGGTCTGCCGCGGCATTTGGTGAGGAACAACCAATAAGCCCAGCCAGTTCAAACATTGTCGGAGGGAAGCCAACGCGGGCCTTGTAATCCCGGATTGCATTGAAAACATCCCTCTGACGCGGCGTTAACTCGTTCATAGTTCCTCTCCGAAACGGCCATTCATGCGACCGATAACACTGTTGAATTCAATGAGGCTTACCCCAAGCGGCGCGACCTGCTGATGATGTTTGCGCAGAATCGGCGGGCAGACTTTGTTCCATGCTGGTTTGGGTTTAACCCGCATCGCTGCTCGTAACTCTTCAGCACAACGGCGTGCTGCTGCGCGAACTGCGTTCTCATGCTCTGGTTTCACTCGACCACCTCCAGAACGGCAACCAAATCCTTAGCAACTTCGCGAGTGCTGCCTTTGCAGGAAATCGACCTCCGAGCAGGGATGGTGTGAAGTTTGAAACCATGTTGTTCGTATAGCTCTACGATGCGAGGGGCTATAGAGTTTGAGATAACGATGCTTGCGCCACGTTTATGGGCCGCGACACAGCACTCCACCAGCTCAATCTGGTTATCCCAGGTGAAGCCACCAGCGGAGTACGCAGTAAAGCCGCTGGTACCAGGCAGGGGTTCGTAAGGCGGATCGCAGTACACCACATCACCCTTCCCGGCCAAGCCAATCGTCCGGCGGAAACCGGCGGTCATGAACACGCAGTTGTGCGCCATACCTACAAAGTCTTTGAGTTCCTTCTCCGGGAAGTACGGCGCTTTGTACTTGCCCCAGCCCACATTGAACTGGTGAGACAGGTTGTAGCGCATCAGGCCGTTGAAGCAGTGGCGGTTCAGGTACAGGAACGCGGCAGCACGTTCGGCGGCATCCATGGTCTGGCCGTTAAACTCCTGGCGGATTAGCTCGTAGTTTTCCGGCGTTCCCATCCGCTCAAACATCCAGCGTGCGCTGCTCTCGACCGTGTCCGGAACGACGACCAGCATCTGGTACAGGTTAATCAGGTCAGGATTCACATCAGCCAGCAGGAAATTGGCGTGTTTATCGCTGTTGAGAAACACTGACCCACCGCCGACGAACGGCTCTATCAGGCGCAGGCCACTCGGGATGTGCTGGAACAGGTCACTCAGCTGGGTAAACTTACCACCCGCCCACTTCAGGAATGGTTTGCTCATGATTACCCCCTGAATCCATCAGGAATGCGGGTATCACATTCGTATTTGGATTTGAAGCCTGCGGCTTCGCGTTCCCACTTCCCGTTCATCCAGGATGGGCGTCCAGCTGAATCCCATTTCTTGGCCTTCTCGAAATACTCAACGCAGTTCTCAGGGGCAAAGAGCGTCTTCGGACGCAGGTAATCCGACATCTTGGGGTCGTTTGCCCATTTCTCGTTCAGGTAATCAACCACCAGCATCAGGTCTTCAGGGCTGTAGTCTTCTGCCAGGCGTCCACGGATATAACCAAGAGTGGATTTTGTTCTGCCACCCTTCCCGTAGTTTGAGTTCGTTACCCGATTGAAATGATCCAGGACCAGAGATTCTGAATCGACCTGGTCTGGTTGCCTCGCAACCGGACTAATAGGTTTTGAATTTACTTGTGGTTCTTGTTTTGATTTTACTGACGGATCCCCACCAGATTCTGACGGGTCAAAACCGCCTTTTTTGCTGGATTTCGACGCCTCAAATTTTGACGGGTCGGATTTTGATGCATCAGATTTTGAAGGGTCAGATTTTGATGCGTCAGATTCTGACAGGTGAGAAAAAGCAGCCTCTCGCAACTTAACGACGTTAAGCTGATATACGTTCGATGCGTTACGGTTCCCATTACGGCGCTGCTTACGGGAAAGCCAGCCATCCTTCTCAAGCTGAGCAAGGGCCGTCCTTACCGTACTTTCTCCAGCACCGATTTGACGTGCGATCGTGCCAATAGACGGCCAGCTAACACCCTCATCACTACTGAAGTCGGCCAGACGCGCCATGATGGCAACGCTGGATAACTTCATGCCTGACGAAGCGCATGCATCCCATACGTAACCGGTTAATTTAGTGCTCATGGTCGTCCTTTAATTCTGTAAATTTACGCTGGAATTGTTCAAGAGGGCTGAAGCACTCATGATCGTACCCTTCGCGAAGGTATATAACGCGCTGTGTATCTGGCTCCCAACGGACGACTCTGACCGGGACGCCGTAGCTGTCTCTGAACCACCGGTTAACTTCAGCCATTCCTCGCGCCCCTTCTCGTTCATCTGAGCAAAGACTTCTACCATCAAGCCAGCGGGCTGGTAGTTGTCACCATCAGCCGGGTTATTTATGATTTCTACATAGCCGAACGGGGAGTTCTTCCCCACCAGCGGAAGGCATCTGAATTGCTTAGCTGGTCTGAATCGGTTTACACTGTTCATGCGTTAGTTTCTCCACTGATACGACACGCCAAGGCGCCCGGAGCTGCACACTCGCGGGCGTCACCTTTTCTGCCTGTTGAAACGAATACGTCAATCGCCTGATCTGAAACACCAACCCCATAAAGCGCCATAAATCCCAGGAACCCGTGAATCTGGTGGCGGAGCTTCTTACTGAATAATTCTGAAAGCGTTTTGCGCTCTGATGAATCAATTACCCCATCAGCCGCTGCTGCCATCTTGGCATTAGCCAGCTCACCAGATGCTGCTGCCGCTTTCATCTCAATGCTGTACAGCTCAACGTTATCCAGGCTCTCAGCAGTTGGAACATCCACCAGCCATTTCCCTTTGCGGTTCGCCTGGTACTCAGCCAGGTAACAAGAACCTGACAGGTCCTCCATCCGTTCCAGTTCTGCCAAGGTAAAGAACCGACTGCCGCACTTCTGGTACAGATGGTTGTGGAATTGGTCGATAGTCATCCCCAAATCTGAAGCCATACCTAAGCGACCATGTTTATGTGCCTTACACATCAGGCGGATTGCTGTATTTATGCTGTCTACCATGTTGATTTCCCTCTGGTAGTTATTTTTATGCTGTGGTGTTAGTAGACTTCTGATAAAGACTTGCGTCGTACTTAAGTTTTCCTTTGGTAATTCGGTCTATTACAAAAGCCTGTTTTTGCGGAATAACATCCCCCCACTGACATACAGCGCTGTGGGTAACGCCTAAAGCGACTGCCGTTTTTGAAATGCCGCCGTAGTAATCAACGACTTTGCTTTTAAGCATGAACTGCCCTCCATAGTTAGCATTCTTACATCGTATATGGACAGCATGCTTACGTCAATAAAATGTAAGATTACTAACAAGACTTCTTGGGAGGCTTTATGGATACCGTTGGCAGCAGACTTAGATTCAGACGTAAGCAAAAGAAACTTACTCAGCGTGACATTGCCGAGTGGGCTGGCGTCAGTGCGTCTGCCGTTACTCAATGGGAAAGTGACTTAACCAAGTTATCCGGTGAGAACCTGATTCTTGTTAGCAAGTGCCTACAGTGTTCCCCTGAATGGCTAGTATTTGGGTCTGGTGATATCGAAAACGGAATTAATATTAATTTGATGGAAGCCAGAGAGGTTCCTGTGATCTCTTGGGTTCAGGCTGGAAATTGGACTGAAGTTATTGGTAACCCAAATAATGAGCTTGTGAAAACTACCCGCAAGCTATCTGATTCTGCGTTTGCGCTTAGAGTTAAGGGGGATTCAATGACATCCAGCCGAGAACTGAGCATTCCAGAAGGATCAATAGTCATTGTTGAGCCTGAATACGGATTTGTTGATGATGCAAACGGGAAAATTGTGGTAGCTCAAACCGTGTCAGGCGGTGAAGCTACCTTGAAGAAGTTAGCAATCGACCCCCCATTCTCTTATCTGGTACCTCTTAATCCGGCGTTCAAGCCGATTGAGGTTAATCAAGAGACCAAGCTCATCGGAATTGTTAAGCAGATAATCATAGATCTGTAACCCTTCAACGATTCGAAAGCCCGCCGCGCGCGGGTTTTTTTATGTCTGAATCATAAAAGTAAGAAAGCTTACAAAATTAACTTGACTCAAAATGTAAGATGTCTAATATTAAGTTCATCGAAAGCGAACAGGCAGGGCGCCCACGAAGTAGCCGCCGGTGGCGTATGAATAACCGGATGATTCGCAGGCAACAAAAAAGCGCCCATAGGACGCTTCGCTCTTTAACAATCTGGATATTGACCAACAAATCTCAATAGAGATTATGCCCTATTCTTCTAACAGAGGGCTTTCTCTGCGGAGTTTTGTCCATTTTGAACTCTGAATTACAAGTAGGGCAAAAATGAATCCAACAAAACGATTTTACACTTCGCTCCACACCGGGCTGAAGCATCGATATTTGTCTTTTTTGATAGCAGCTTGGACATGCATTCACAGTAATTTGAGAGCCATTCACAGAAATCTGCTTCGAATACACCAAAGAACCCGATTCAGTCTGGTGAAGTTCATAGCCTTTAGACTCGGTTTTAAAGTCTTCATACTCTGCAATTTTTGCTTTGAGAAGTACAGCTTCCTCATCACGAAGGCGAATTACATCACCGAGCGAAAAACATTCTGCCTGAAGGGTAATTAGTTTGCTCTGAAGCTCAATAGTAGCTGCTTTTACTTCCGCATCTGTTTTCGCATCGTTAATAACTTTTGCGAGACCTGCAGTCTCCTTGATAGCGGCCATAGCCGCCGATAGTTCAGCTATCACTATGAATACTCGGCTTGTTGTTGGGGATATCCAGATTAACCGAATCCTTGTTGTTGGGGAATAACCAGGACCCACCGAGCCTTATGTGGTGAAAAGAAAGGCACACAACATGAAAGCGCACTCCTTTCTACCAGTTATGGGTGACAGGTGTGAAACATAAACCGGAGTGCGCTTCCAGTTGTGGTAATTGCGGCTATGCGCACGTGACGAGGCCACCAGCTTATTCAACTTTAAAAATGAATATGTGTCTTGAAGTGTAACGTCGCCGGATGTGGCTAACCCGGCAGGTGGAGGCACCACCACCACAACCCTAGTTACCAGGAAGTAAGAAAGCTGTAGGCAATCTTGGCGGTGCCAGTACCATCCTTGAAGTTCGCTGGTACCGCCCTTTTTACTCAACTGAAAGCGCGTTCTACCCATTTCATTATGTGTGGGATCGTTATATAGGCCGATCGGAACGCGCTTCCAGTTGAGTGGAGAAACTTAAAGGCGATGGCAGTCGCCCGTTTCACTAAGTGCCCTACCCTGGGTGCTTACTGAAACGAACATCCAAATTTTTATTCACCTTCTGGTGAGGGATTCGTGCAACCAAAATTCAGCGGATTACTCCACTGGAGGACTGATGAACCACCTCGAATTTATTGAGAAGAACGTGAGGGAATTGCTGGTTAAACAGGGATTTCCTTTATCGGTGGCTCAGGGGGGGGGCTTGGCAAGCGCTCGATTTATATAAGCGCATGTCTCAGGCCAGTAAGAAAGGTGCGATGTTCGATGACGTAATGCGGCATGCAAAAGCCTGGGCAGATAAGCAGGTTTCCAAAACTGACGTTACACCACGAAAACGCAAGCCCCAGAACAACCAAGGCGGCCTCTTCTAAGTTTTAGGCCAAGAATTCATCGCCGTGCAGGGCGCATATAACACGGAGAAACTAACAATGGGTAACTTAGTAGTCGTTTCAGAACTACAGCCACGCTTGACCAGAGAGCAGTTGATTGATGCTGCTCGTAAAGCCGCCCCTCTCCTTCCAGCCGCTTCCCAGTGGCTGATGAACGAGCTGGCGAACCGCTACGATGTAGCCTGCGTGGCGCTGTGCGAATCCATGGAACAGCGTAAAGCACTTAAAGATGACGTCATCAACTGGGCCAGAGAATGTGATCGGGTCACTGAACGTCATACCAAGTCACCGTGCAATCTTCACGTCCTGTCAGCGCAAAGAGAGCTTCGCGAACTAGACCCAACAACCGTTGTTGTGATTAACGAAGGGGTTCAGTGATGGCTGCTAACTCATTCAAGCTGATGACCCGTTCAGGGGTTATTAAGCGTACCGATACAGGCATGTTTATCAGCCTGGACGATATCCACGTTCGTGAGGGCTTCAACAAGCGTGAAGATGATGAGCGTACTCGCCAGGCAGATGACGACCTGTTCGACTACCTGATGAACGGCGGCTCAGTTCCCCCACTGGAAGTTATCGCACGTGATGAAGGTGGTGTTTGGGTTGTTGAAGGTCACCGCCGTCGTCGTTGTTATGCGCGTTGTGCAGAAGCTGGCAAGCCTGTAGACCGCATCCACATCATGCCGTTCAACGGTAGCGATGTGCAGCGCCTGGCACGCATCATGACCAGTAACAACCAACTACCTCTATCTGATATTGAGCAGGCTGCAGTGATCCAGGAACTGCATAACGCTTTCAACCAGTCCACCAGCGAGATTGCAAAACTGGTCAATAAGTCAGTAGCTACGGTTGAAAAGCTCCTGACGCTCAGCACCGCAAATTATGACGTTCAGCAGGAAGTTAAATCCGGTGCCGTTTCCGTTGATGTTGCAGTGGATCGCGTTAAAGAGTTCGGCGAGAAAGCTGGTGAAGTTCTCCAGCATGACAAAGCCGTTGCTGCTGCCCAGGGAAAAGCAAAGGTTACCCGCAGCTCTATAGCTCCCGAACTAAACGTGAAGAGTGCGCGCCGGTTCGTAGAACTGATGTCCATGGCCTCTATCAGTGATGACGGTGTATTCACACTGGAAGGCGCAGCTCTCGCGGAAGCCTTGGCAATTGTCGACGAGCATAAAGCTATTGCTGAAGCGCGTGAAACCTACCGTCTGTCACAGCCAATCCCTTCTACCGAGATACGAGGAAAAACGCTGTATGTGATGTACGACGGCCAGGAGATTGGTCGAGCCTCACTTTATCGCGGCAAAACCGTCTGGCTGGACTTGGGAGACAAAACCATTGTTGCCAGTCAGTCAAAAGCCGTCGCCCACTTCGTTAGACAGTACAAATTGCAGCAGCAGGAGAATAGCCATGACAGCAACTAACCAACAGATGACAAGCGAGCAATTGGCAGACCTCTCTACTCTGGCCGTTCAACTTCAGGCCAAGGCAGAGGCGAATAATGACCGTGATACCGCTGTTATGGCTTATGCAGTTCAGAAAGCATGTGCGGAACTCATTGAATCCCGTCGCGAGTTCACAGCAGCAAACGCGACTATTCACAATCTTAAGCTGAAGGTTGCGCAGGTGGTCGCGGAGAATGCGGGGCTGAAGTCGGCTATTGATGCAACCGTAGGCTGGCAACAGTCAACAGATTCTGAAAACGTTGAGAGCGTCAGAATGCTAGCCGATATCCAAACCCCGGCAACAGACGCGTACCTGGATGAAATGCGGGCGCAGGGCGTGGAACGAATGATAGAGGTTAAGCAAAAACAATTAGACGGAATGCACCCTGACACTTTTGCCATTGGTGCTGTTCGCGATTCCATTCGCAGGGATATCTACGAGTTGAAAGTCTTTGCTGAAATTCTCCGCCAGGAGTCCCAGTTACGCCAAGGAGCCGAGCAATGAGCACAGTCAAAGGCCAGTTAATCAGCAGCCAGAGATTTTTGGATGAAGCAAAAGTCGCAGATAAAGCCTCTCGGTTTAAGCGCTTTATCGTGTCTGTTTACCCCATCGTAATGCGCGGTGTTCAGTACACCATCCTGATGGACGGGCATCACAACTATGCGGCAGCAAAATTAGCAGGGGTTGAGCCTGATTACCGGCCGATTACCAAGAAGGTGCTGCGGATCATCGGCGGCATGTCAGAACGTGAACGAGAGGCATTCTTCATCAACAACGTAACCGACAGCAATTACTACTTTGTTGAAACTGGTGAAGTGGTGCATGAGCTTGTGATGCCGGATACGTCCTGCAAATTCCAGGCGCATGCAGGCAATCAGTGGATTTTTGGAGGTGCCCAATGAACGATATCACCGCACTGGCGCAGCGTATGAAAGCGGCTGCAGAGAAAGCGAGTAACGGCGAATGGGTTAAAGAATCCGGCGACGGATGGGAAGCGTCTTGCAGCGTAAATGACCAAACCAACGGCGGATTCATCATCGCGCACTTTGAAGGGCCAGATTCAGCGGCGAACCGCGAGTTCGTTCAGGCTGCCAACCCAGCCAACGTCCTGGCGCTGGTAGAGGCGCTGGAGAAGGCGCAGAAGAGTAATCAATTTCTGAAAGACCAGCTGTCTGAGCTTGCCAACTTCAATCCAGATTGGGACAAGCTTGAGGCCAGTTACGAAAGCTGGCGTGAAATTGCTGCTGAATTGCTGGTAGCAAAAGACCGCATCGCCGAGCTGGAGTCCCGCATCGTCACCGTGAAGCTGCCAACAACTCGGTTTTGGGCTGGCATGCTCGAGTGCTACGAAAAAGCAGACGTGATCACCGCTATTCGTGAGGCGGGCGGGGAGATTTCTAATGATTAGCAGAAAGGAATTATTCGCTGAAATAAGCAACGATGCTGTTTGTGAAGACGGTGAAGTCGTCGGATATTTTGTCAAAAATAGCCGCATGGACTTACTGGAACAAATGCTATGCAGCCAAGTCACCGTGAAGCTGCCGGAATATCGAAATTCACCGGAAATGCACACAAAGCAGTATTACGAGGTCATTGGTTTTAATCAGGGGCTTGATGCATGCGTGGAATCGCTAGCCGCCGCTGGCATCCAGGTTATCGAAGGAGAAGCATGATGATTCACTATCACGGCGGTCCCATTACGCCGGATACGTGCGCCATAAGGGCATGGAAAGGACGCCATGCGTTTATCAGTTTCGCGCACTCCGGACAAATTAACCTGGCCTCTGAATACTGCCAGTCATTCGCGCTGGACAACGGTGCCTTCACTGCGTGGAAGGCAGCTGGCAAAAACAAAATCGACTGGAGCGACTATTACGAGTTTGTGTCGCGCTGGAAGAATCACCCTGGCTTTGACTTCGCCATCATTCCGGACGTTATCGACGGCGGAGAGGAAGAGAACGAAGCGCTTCTTGATGAGTGGCCACATGGAGAGTTCTTCGGCGTCCCTGTCTGGCACATGAATGAGAGCGACGAGCGTTTTATCAGGCTGTGCAACGAGTATCCCCGCGTGGCAATCGGTTCATGTGGTGACTATGACGTTAAGCGCCCGAATCTGGCCGTGGCACGGATGAAAGACTTGATTCGCCATGTTACCGACACTCACGGCCAGCCAGTAACGAAGTTGCACGGATTGCGCATGCTGAACCCGCTTATCTTCACAAAGTTGCCTTTATCCAGCGCCGACAGCACGAACGTCGCCCGGAATATCGGCATAGATAAAGCCTGGTCTGGCGCTTATGCGCCAGCTTCAAAAGAAACACGCGCCACTTTGATGGTTGAGCGCATTGAATCGCACAATAGCCCCGGTTCTCTCGCGTACTGCGAACAACGTGACCGGTTCGACATGCAATTGCAATTAGCGGTGTGAGGACTAGCCGATGACAATCAACTTAACAGACCCAGCTAACCACCCGGCAAACGGACCGCTTACAGTTAAGCGCATTGAACGCGTTATCGAAGCGCTACAGCGCACGCTCACGTACAAAAACGGCAGCACCCAGGATTATGTCACCGCTGACGCAATAAAAGCGTTAGACGAGCTCCTGGAGCGCAGGAAGGACGCAACCGAACCGGTGGCTGACGTCGTAGCGTGGTCATCACCTAACGAAGAGCGCTCTTGTGATATCCGCTGGCGTCGATTTGATGTTGCTCCTGGACCACTGTTCAGGGCCCCGCCGGATCCAGATGTTCTGGACTCAACAACCACCAGCAAACGCTAAATATTCCACCGGGTGCAGCCGGTTTATTTGGAGAAAAAATTATGACCAATGTTATCCAACTCGCCCCGAATGAGTGGGTTTGCGAAAGCGTTCTTATCGCTGTCACTGGGCTCAAGCCAGGAACCATCCTCCGGGCCAGAAAAGAATGCTGGCTCGTTGGCCGGGAATATATCCACATGTCGCCTGACGGCAGCCCGAAGCCGTCCAGCGAATGCATGTACAACAGACACGCAGTTGATTCATGGGTCGCGTCACTGAGAAACAAGCAACCAGGGTGATTTAACACCATGAAAAAGGTAAGCTCAAATAGCTCTTGGGCGTCTGGAGGAATCAATGGATAAAGTCTCATATCCAACAGGCGTCGAAAACCACGGTGGCACATTACGCATCTGGTTTAGATACAAAGGTAAGCGTGTCAGGGAGAGTCTCGGTGTCCCTGACACCGCTAAGAACAGGAAGATCGCCGGGGAACTACGTACATCGGTATGCTTTGCCGTCCGCACAGGAAACTTTGACTATGCAGCGCAGTTTCCTGACTCACCTAACCTTAAAGTTTTTGGGGTGGGTTCGAAAGAAATCACAGTCAAAGAGCTTGAAAAAAAGTGGCTGGATCTGAAGAAAATGGAAATTTCTGCAAACGCACTCAATCGGTATGAGTCAGTAGCGAGAAACGTCGTGCCATTAATTGGGGCAAGGCGCCTGGTTTCAGCGGTAACTAAAGAGGAATTGCTGTACATCAGGAAAGATTTACTGACCGGTTATCAGAGTTCGACAAGTAGTAAAAAACCAGCAAAAGGACGCAGCGTTGTTACTGTGAACTATTACATGACGACTATTGCCGGGATGTTTCAGTTTGCTGCAGATCACGGTTACCTGGAAACAAATCCTTTTGATGGCATTAAGCCGCTTAAGAAAGCCAGGGCAGAACCAGATCCACTAACTCGTGACGAATTTATTCGTTTGATAGATGCATGCCGGCATCAGCAGACGAAAAACCTGTGGTCATTAGCAGTATACACAGGTATGCGTCACGGAGAACTGGTCTCCCTGGCCTGGGAAGATATTGATCTGAAGGCGGGTACAATCACCATCAGGCGCAATTATACGAAACTTGGCGAGTTCACTCTACCGAAAACCGAGGCCAGTACAGATCGGGTGGTGCATCTTATCCAGCCAGCGCTTAGCATCCTGAAAAATCAGGCTGAAATGACAAAGTTGGGTAAGCAACATCACATCGATGTGAAGCTACGAGAGTATAACCGTTCGGTGAATCATGAATGCACGTTCGTCTTTAACCCACAGATAGTCAGGCGATGTGAGCAGGTCGGATTTATCTACAAGGTTGATTCGGTTGGCGACTCATGGGATGCCGCACTGAAGCGCGCTGGGCTCAGGCATCGGAAAGCGTACCAGTCACGACACACTTATGCTTGCTGGTCATTGTCTGCTGGAGCAAACCCGAGCTTCATTGCTAACCAGATGGGACATTCAAGCGCCCAAATGGTGTTCAATGTTTACGGCGCGTGGATGGCTGACAGTAGCGCAGAGCAGATCGCAATGCTAAATCAGAAGCTGGCCGATTTTGCCCCATTGATGCCCCAGAGGCCAAAAACGAGCAGTAGCGGATTATTAAAATCAGTCAGTTAAGTGATGATGCCCGACATGTTAACTGCGTGGAGGGCAACACGACGCTGTACGCGCTGCCAAAGGCGGAGATTGTCTCCCGCTGGCTGGCGCAGACCGATGATAACTTTCGCTTCTGCTTTAAATTCCCGGCCACCATTTCGCATCAGGCCGCCCTGCGTCAGTGTGATGCGCTGACGCAGGAATTTTTCCAGCGCATGTCACCGCTTGATGAACGAATCGGCCAGTATTGGCTACAGCTTCCCGCGACCTTTGGCCCACGCGATCTCCCCGCCCTTTGGGCATTTCTCGATGGTTTGCCGCAGGAGTTCCACTACGGAGTAGAAGTGCGCCACCCGCAGTTTTTTGCCAAAGGCGATAATGAGCGTCAGCTTAATCGCGGCCTGCATCAACGCGGCGTTAACCGCGTGATTCTCGATAGCCGACCGGTTCATGCGGCAATTGCCCGCAATGAGGCGGTGATGGACGCCCAGCGTAAAAAACCGAAAGTGCCGGTGCATGCGGTCGTCACCGCAGGTCAGCCGATGGTGCGGTTTATCGGCAGCGATGAGATGGCGCAAAATCAGGCGATGTTCGCCCCCTGGCTTGAGAAACTGCAAAAGTGGCAGCAAACCACCACCCCCTACCTGTTTTTGCACACCCCGGATATCGCCCAGGCGCCAGAGCTGGTGCATTCCCTGTGGCAGGCGCTGCAAACCGCCCTGCCCGAGTTAGGTGACGCACCTTCTATTCCACAACAATCTTCTCTTTTCTGACATTCATACCTATGATAATGGGTGCCATCTGCCAACAAAAAGGGAGTTTGTATGGTTAGCGCGCTGTATGCCGTACTTGCGGCATTGTTGCTGATAAAGTTTTCCTTTGATGTCGTTCGTCTGCGTATGCTTTACCGCGTTGCCTACGGTGACGGCGGTTTCAGCGAACTACAAAGTGCTATCCGTATTCATGGGAATGCGGTCGAATACATTCCTATTGGCGTTCTTCTGCTGTTGTTTATGGAAATGAATGGCGCAGAAACCTGGATGGTCCACCTTTGCGGCCTGCTGCTGCTCGCCGGGCGCCTGATGCACTACTACGGTTTTCATCACCGTTTGTTCCGCTGGCGGCGGTCTGGCATGAGCGCGACCTACATTTCCTTGTTGCTGATGGTGCTCGCCAACCTGTGGTATGTGCCGTGGGAGTTGGTTTTCTCGCTACGTTAGCGCACAATACGCCGTTTTTATTTTTCCGGATTTCACCTTATGTCTGACCGCGACACGCTTTTTTCTGCACCTATCGCCCGCCTCGGCGACTGGACTTTCGACGAACGGGTAGCTGAAGTTTTCCCGGATATGATCCAACGCTCGGTACCCGGCTACTCGAATATTATCTCCATGATTGGCATGTTGGCCGAACGCTTCGTCCAGCCCGCAACGCAGGTTTACGACCTCGGTTGTTCGCTGGGCGCCGCGACGCTTTCCATCCGCCGGAATATCGCCCATAGCGATTGCCGCATCATTGCCGTGGATAACTCTCCGGCGATGATTGAACGCTGCCGCCGCCACATCGACGCCTATAAAGCGCCGACGCCGGTTGACGTCATCGAAGGAGATATTCGCGAAATCGAGATCGAAAACGCCTCCATGGTGGTACTGAACTTTACGGTGCAGTTTCTCGAACCCGCAGAACGTCAGGCATTGCTGAATAAAATCTATCAAGGATTAAATCCAGGCGGTGCGCTGGTACTGTCAGAGAAATTCAGTTTTGAAGACACCACCGTCGGCGAGCTGCTGTTTAATATGCACCACGACTTTAAGCGGGCTAACGGCTATAGCGAACTGGAAATCAGCCAGAAGCGCAGCATGCTGGAAAACGTGATGCTGACGGATTCAGTAGAAGTCCATAAGGCTCGCCTGCATGAAGCAGGCTTTGAACACAGCGAACTGTGGTTCCAGTGTTTTAACTTCGGCTCCCTGGTGGCGCTCAAGGCAGGAATCCCCGCATGATCGAGTTCGGCAATTTTTATCAGCAAATCGCGAAAAGTCCCCTTTCCCACTGGCTGGAAACGCTGCCAGCGCAAATCGCCACATGGCAGCGCGATCAGCATGGCCTGTTTAAGCAGTGGTCAAACGCGGTTGAGTTTCTACCGGAAATCCAGCCGTGGAAGCTGGATCTGCTGCACAGCGTCACCGCCGAAAGCGAAGAACCGCTGAGCGAAGGCCAGGTAAAACGCATTGATACGTTGATGCGCCACCTGATGCCGTGGCGCAAAGGGCCATTCTCGCTGTACGGCGTGAATATCGATACCGAATGGCGCTCCGACTGGAAATGGGATCGCGTTCTGCCACATCTGTCTGACCTCAGCGGACGTACGATCCTCGATGTCGGCTGCGGCAGCGGCTATCACATGTGGCGCATGATTGGCGCGGGCGCGCATCTGGCGGTGGGCATTGACCCGACTCAGCTGTTCCTGTGCCAGTTTGAAGCGGTGCGCAAGCTTTTAGGTAACGACCAGCGTGCGCATCTGCTGCCGCTTGGCATCGAACAGCTTCCGGCGCTGAAAGCCTTTGATACCGTGTTCTCCATGGGCGTTCTCTATCATCGTCGTTCCCCTCTTGAGCATATCTGGCAGTTGAAAGATCAGCTGGTGAGCGACGGTGAACTGGTGCTGGAGACGCTGGTTGTGGAAGGCGATGAAAATACGGTGCTGGTGCCGGGAGACCGCTACGCGCAAATGCGTAACGTCTACTTTATTCCATCCGCACCGGCGCTGAAAAACTGGCTGGAAAAATGCGGTTTTGTGGATGTGCGCATCGTCGATATGAACGTCACCTCTACCGAAGAACAGCGTCGTACCGAGTGGATGATAACCGAGTCGCTGGCCGACTTCCTCGACCCGAACGACCCGACCAAAACCATTGAAGGTTATCCGGCCCCGCTGCGCGCGGTGCTGATTGCACGTAAACCGTAACCTATCTTACGTCCAGACTGGTTATAAAACGTTTTATCCTAAATAGTTACGGATAAAAAAAGGCCCCTGTTTAATGGGCAGGGGCCTGGTACAAGCAAGCATCATATTGGGCGAATATGACACGCGGTAAAAACGGTTAGCTACTCATGACGGTCAATGATGTCTCTCATGGCGGCAACTGCCGCGCCATCGACCGCATAACGCAAATATTCATCAGCTTCAGGGTCCGTTGACATTGAAAGTCCGGGATTGCGATAACGCATATCGGAGGGCACCCATTGCCCGGCTGAACTGTGCACTTCTTTGACACCAGCGTTCAGGAAGAGAGGAAGATTGCTCGCTCTCACCCCTGCACCTGCCATAATGGTTGGAGTATCACTCCGGTCAATAAGTTCCCGAATTAATAAAATACCTTTTTCGGCCGACGACTGTTGCCCGGAAGTCAGCACCCTCGCCACGCCTAATTCCGCAAGCTGTTCAAAGGCCTGATGTGGATCTGCGCACATATCAAAAGCGCGATGGAATGTCACCGCCAGCGGCCCAGCCGCCACCATAATTTGTCGCATCCGCGCCATATCCACTTGCCCTTCTGGATTCAGGACGCCAATAACCAGACCGGAATAACCCAGTGAGCGAACCTGACGAACATCCTCCAGCATGGCGGCAAATTCACCGTCGGTATAACAGAAGTCCCCGCCGCGCGGGCGGATAATCGGATGAACGGGAATGGAAACCCGCTGCCGCGTTGCTTTGAGCACACCATACGATGGCGTCAACCCTCCCTCCAGCGGCGCGGCGCACAGTTCAATGCGCTCGGCCCCGTTCTGCTGCGCGATAACCGCGCACTCCGTGCTGTAACAGCAGATCTCAAGCAATGCCATTTTTCTCTCCGTTTAAATCCAGCGACAAATCATGCCACTGTTCCCGTGCGTAGACTCCGCGTGACTTCACATTGTTACACTGCCTGCTCGCTGGCAACGATATCTTCTATCGACCACGGGTGAAACTTCACCGCCACCTTACCGTCGGTTACGGCCATCGTTGGATTCGGCAGTCGCTCACGTTCACCTTTTGGCGAGCTGGTTTTTACCGAAATCCCCGGCTGGCTTAGCCCATCGTCAGACAACAATGCCAGCGCCCTGGCGTTCAGCGTTTCCGGCGCGCCCGGCAGCACGATCTCGATGTGTTCCCAGCCCTCGTGCGGGTAACGTTTTTCACCCGGCCACGGCAGTTCAATCACCGTAAAGCGCCAGCGGGCCACGCACACCGGTTCGGCGAGTTTAAACAGACAAATGGGACGACCATTGATGATATTTTCCGACAACAGCGTGCCGCACTGCTCAAAACCACGACGCCAGCGTTCCGCGGTGGTGTTCTGGTGGCAGCGTAGGGAAATATGGTCGGCATTCAGCGGGGTGATGTCCAACCCCAGACGCTGGGAAAGCGCCGCTAATGCGTCGGTGAAGCGTGGAAGATCCGCAGAAATATCCTGCAGTTCTTCGATAGTCTGCCAGTTTGCCATTTCAGCCCTACTCTTATTACATGAAAAGGCTAATCTACCTTGTTGTCCGCTTCGAACCAACCTTAGAGGTTATTGAGCGATTAATCCCTGCTCAGGCAGCGTTTTTCGCCCCTGTTGAGGCGGGCCTGGTGCTGACGGCATCGGGCAAATGCAGTATACTCCCGCCTTAATTTATCCACACCCGGCGTTGAACCACATAGGTGTCAGCGTCTAAAACGTAAGGTATTCCGGTGAATATTCAGGCTCTTCTCTCAGAAAAAGTCAGTCAGGCCATGATTGCGGCAGGCGCGCCTGCCGATTGCGAACCACAGGTTCGTCAGTCAGCAAAAGTACAGTTCGGCGACTATCAGGCCAACGGCATGATGGCAGTAGCCAAGAAACTGGGCATGGCACCGCGACAACTGGCAGAACAGGTACTGTCTCATCTCGACCTTAACGGCATCGCCAATAAAGTCGAAATCGCCGGTCCAGGTTTTATCAATATCTTCCTCGACCCTGCCTTCCTGGCCGAACATGTTTCTCAGGCGTTGAAAAGCGAACGTCTGGGTATCGCACAGCCGCAGTCGCAAACGGTGGTGGTGGATTACTCTGCGCCAAACGTGGCAAAAGAGATGCACGTCGGTCACCTGCGCTCCACCATTATTGGCGATGCCGCAGTACGTACGCTGGAACTGATGGGCCACAAAGTTATCCGTGCAAACCACGTCGGCGACTGGGGTACTCAGTTCGGGATGCTGATTGCCTGGCTTGAGAAACAGCAGCAGGATAACGCCGGTGAAATGGCGCTGGCCGACCTCGAAGGTTTCTACCGCGATGCCAAAAAACACTACGACGAAGATGAAGTCTTCGCCGAGCGCGCACGTAGCTACGTGGTGAAACTGCAGGGCGGCGATGAGTATTTCCGCAAAATGTGGCGTCAACTGGTCGACATCACCATGTCACAAAACCAGCTGACCTACGACCGTCTGAACGTGACTCTGACCCGCGATGACGTGATGGGTGAAAGCCTGTACAACCCAATGCTGCCGGGCATTGTTGCTGACCTGAAAGAAAAAGGTCTGGCGACCGAGAGCGAAGGCGCTACCGTCGTATTCCTCGACGAATACAAGAATAAAGAAGGTGAGCCTATGGGCGTCATCATCCAGAAAAAGGATGGCGGCTACCTGTACACCACCACCGATATCGCCTGCGCGAAATATCGTTACGAAACTCTGCATGCCGACCGCGTGCTGTACTACATCGACTCCCGTCAGCACCAGCACCTGATGCAGGCATGGACCATCGTGCGTAAAGCGGGCTATGTGCCTGATTCCGTTCCGCTGGAACACCACATGTTCGGCATGATGCTGGGTAAAGACGGCAAGCCGTTCAAAACCCGCGCCGGTGGTACCGTGAAGCTGGCCGACCTGCTGGATGAAGCACTGGAACGCGCACGTAAACTGGTTGCAGAAAAGAACCCGGATATGCCGGCAGACGAGCTGGAGAAACTGGCAAACGTCGTGGGTATTGGCGCGGTGAAATATGCCGATCTGTCGAAAAACCGCACCACCGACTACGTGTTCGATTGGGACAACATGCTGGCCTTCGAAGGCAATACCGCGCCGTATATGCAATATGCCTATACCCGCGTACTGTCCGTATTCCGTAAAGCGGAGCTGGAAGAAAGCGCTATCATCAATGCCGCTGTGACTATCAGCGAAGATCGTGAAGCGCAGCTGGCCGCGCGTCTGCTGCAGTTCGAAGAAACGTTGAATGTGGTTGCCCGCGACGGCACGCCGCACGTGATGTGTTCTTACCTGTACGATCTGGCAGGTCTGTTCTCCGGCTTCTACGAACATTGCCCGATCCTGTCTGCCGAAAGCGAAGCGGTACGTAACAGCCGTCTGAAGCTGGCGCTGCTGACCGCTAAAACCCTGAAAATGGGTCTCGATACGCTGGGTATTGAAACCGTAGAACGTATGTAATCTCTGAATGATTTATCAAAGCCCGCGCTCTGTCGCGGGCTTTTTTTTGCCCGTAATCCCCCGCTTTCCAGCCATATACCTTTGATTTGTTACAAAGCACAAGGAATGACACATTTCCCTAAGAGATGGTACATTTTTTGTCTGTCATGCCCGTGACCGCTCCGTATGATTAGGCGGCTTAAACACTGGGTGCCTTAATGACTTTTAGAGATTATGAAGCGGAGAGAAAACTCTTCGTCCGTCGCGTACTGGTGGCCTTTGGCCTGGTCGTCACCTGCTTTGCCGTACTGATCCTCAACCTCTACCATTTACAGGTGGAAGAGCATAACTACTACGCTATACGTTCCGATGCCAACGATATCAAAATGCTGCCGGTCGCCCCCACGCGCGGCATTATCTACGACCGTAACGGCATCCCGCTGGTCAAGAACGTCACCTGGTATGATATTACCGTAACGCCTTATAAAATCAGCGATATGGATGCGCTGCTGCGCCAGTTGACGCCGCTCGTTGACCTGACGCCTGATGATATTGACCAGTTCCATAAGGAACTAAAATCAACCAGTCGCTACCGCCCGGTGGTGCTGAAGAATGCCCTTTCCGACGTCGAAATCGCCCGTTTTTCGGTTAATCAGTTCCGCTTTAGCGGCGTGACGGTAGACAGCTATGAAGACCGTCAGTATCCGTACGGTGCGGAGCTCGCGCACGTGCTCGGTTATGTATCGAAAATTAACGACAGCGACCTGAAAGCCCTCGATAAAAATGGTTTATTAGAGAACTACGCCGCCGACCATAACATCGGTAAACAGGGGATCGAGCGCTACTACGAAAACGATCTGCACGGTAAAACCGGCTATCAGGAAGTCGAGGTCGATAACCATGGGCGCATTGTGCGCCTATTGAAAGATGTCCCGCCAGTTGCCGGAAAAGACATCCATCTGACGTTAGATCTGCACCTTCAGGAGTACATTGAGAGCTTGCTCGTCGGCCAGCGTGCGGCGGTGCTGGTGGAAGATCCGCACGATGGTTCGGTGCTGGCGATGGTCTCGAACCCGAGCTACGATCCGAATCCGTTCGTAAAAGGGATCGGCTACCAGGACTACAAAACATTATTGCAGGATAAAGACCTGCCGCTGATTAACCGCGTGACTCAGGGGCTTTATCCGCCCGCCTCGACGGTCAAACCCTATATGGCGATGTCGGCCCTGCTCACAGGGGTTATCACCCCGCAATCCAGCTTTTTTGGCGCACCAACCTGGACGCTGCCCGGCACTGAGCGTCACTATCGTGACTGGAAAAAAAGCGGCCACGGCATGCTAAACGTCACCAAAGCAATCGAAGAATCAGCCGATACCTTCTTCTATCAGGTAGCCTATATGATGGGCATTGACCGTATTCATACCATGCTGAGCCAGTTTGGTTACGGTAAGCCCAGCGGTATCGATCTCGATGAAGAGTACAGCGGCCTGCTTCCAAGCCGCGACTGGAAACAGCGGGTACACAAAAAAGCCTGGTATCAGGGCGATACCATCTCCGTAGGTATTGGCCAGGGCTACTGGATTGCCACACCGATTCAGATGGTCAAAGCACTGGTGGCGCTGCTCAATAATGGCCGGGTCATCCCGCCTCACCTGCTGAAAGATGAGGAGACCGGCAAGGCGGTGATTCCGTATCGCCAACCAGCTGATGAGACACAAATTGCCGACCCGAAATCCCCGTACTGGAACCTGGTACGCCAGGCGATGTTTGGTATGGCCAATGCGGAAAACGGTACCGGCTATAAGTTCTTCCATACCGCCGCTTACGGGATTGCGGCGAAAAGCGGCACCTCGCAGGTATTTAGCCTCAAAGAGAACCAGACTTATAATGCGAAGATGATCCCAACGCGCCTGCGCGATCACATTTTTTATACCACGTTTGCACCGTATAAAGATCCTAAGGTCGCGGTGGCGTTAGTGCTGGAGAACGGGGGAAGTGATGGAGTGGTCGCGGCACCGGTGATGCGTAAAATCCTTGACCACCTTTTTGCCCCTGAGGACAGCCAGCCGCAGCTGCCGCCTCAGGGATAAGTGAAGGGACTCGCTGGGTGCTTAGCGCCCGGCGGATACCGCTTCGACAACAGCCGGTGTTTCATCGGTTTTAAACAGCGGGCTATTGCCCCAGCACTCTTCATAACGATGGCCAACCAGATCTTCTATCACCACGCGGACTTCCGGAGTGATATCTTCCAGCTTGCCGCCCGCTTTGATGCGCGCCACTTCCTGCAGGACAATTAAGTGGGTTTTGCGGTCAAGTTTCATCTGTTTGCTGAAGACGATAGCCGCCAGCGCCAGCAGCGCGACGCCTGCACAGAATACCACCGCAATGGCATTGACCGCGCTTTCCGGTTGGACATGCGCTTTCGACTGGAATCCGTAGTAGCTCAGCACCGCCCCCATTACGAACACAATAATCGAGCGCAGGATTTTACCGGAGAAGGTCATCGCCCCGGCGTAGATCCCTTCTCGGCGGCGGCCGGTGTAGATTTCATCAACGTCAGCCAGGAAGGTATAAACCGTCCATGGAATGTAGTACACGCCGCCGGTCCCAAGACCAAATAGCACCGTAATGCCAAACATCAAAATGGTGGCCAGATGCGCTGGCAGGTGGAAGAACCACAGTGAGGTATAGAGCAGTACCGCAAAGATAACCACGCTCAAGGCCATGATGTACGGTTTACTAAAGCCCTTTTTCACACACAGGCCAATGAAGAATGCCGTGGAAACCAGCTGTAAAATGGAGTTCAGGCTATTTAGCCCCGCCACCATCGCCGGATCGTGCTGCAGGACAAAAATCACAAAGTAGGTAAAGACCGAGGCAAACAGCCACTCCGCGCCAAACCCGCACAGATACATCCCCAAATGTTTACGGAATACGCGCAGATAGAAAGTGGAACGCATATCTTTCGCCAGTGAGATCAGCGTGTTCAGCAGGCCAGTCTTAGTCTCTACTTCGGCTTCCTCTTCACGTGGGCGCTCCCAGCTGTTGTACCACAGGCAGGCAACGGCACAGATAAGGATCGCGCCATAGGTTAAGCCTGTCAGGAAGAACGGGGTGGCAGACTCTTTGCCGTACAGCAGGATAAACTGCCCCGGGATAAAGGCGGCGAGGAAGTTGGCAAGCTTGCCGAAAATCGCTTTGTAGCCGGTCAGCTTCGAGCGCAGAGAGAAATCATCTGTCATCTCGGTGGCCAACGTTTCGTATGGCACCATCACCGAGGTATAGATAATTTCAAAGACTACGTAGGTACACAGGTAGTACCAGAAACTTAGCCCTTCGACCCACAGCATCGGGTAGAACATCATCAGCGGAATGCCGATAAGCAGGAAGAAACGGCGACGACCAAAGCGTTTGCCGAGGCGGGTTTTGCCGAAGTTATCGGTCAGGTAACCCATTAATGGGTTACTGATGGCGTCAATGACGCTGGCGACGGAGAAAATAAACGCGGCCTCGATCAGCGTCAGGCCGCAGAATGTGGTATAGAAGTAAAGCAGCCATGCGCCGCTAATCGCCAGCGCCCCGCTTCCTAAGAGGTTTCCCCCTCCGTATGCCAGTTGATGGCGCAGATTGACAGGTCTTCCCTGCAGCCCGTTAAGAGCTGAAGCCGCATTTCTTGCCATAAAAATAAACCTCGTGTTTTATAATTTTGAAACACTGTTTTTATATTCTTATGGGCGGGTTTGAAATGTGAGCCAAATCACTATTGTTGTTACGGCTATTAGTAATGCCCGGGAATGCGATCAAGTTAAAATTTTTTTATAACCAAAAGTAAAGATTTCAACTTTTTTTGATGCGAATGGCAATAAAAAACCCGGCTAGCAGAGCAGCCGGGGTTTCGTTATCAACAAAGTACACTCGGTGAAATTCGTTTGATGGCAGCCTTGTAGGTCGGATAAGACAACGCCGCCATCCGACGTTTTGCGTCGATATGTCTGATGGCGCTTCGCTTATCAGACCTACGGTTTCGCCCGATATCGCAGCCTGTAGGTCGGATAAGGCAACGCCGCCATCCAGCGTTTTGCGCCGATATGTCTGATGGCGCTACGCTTATCAGACCTACGGTTTCGTCCTGATATCGCAACCTGTAGGGCGGATAAGACAACGCCGCCATCCGACGTTTTGCGCCGATATGTCTGATGGCGCTGCGCTTATCAGACCTACGGTTTCGTCCTGATATCGCAACCTGTAGGTCGGATAAGGCAACGCCGCCATCCGGCGTTTTGCGCCGATATGTCTGATGGCGCTGCGCTTATCAGACCTACGGTTTCGTCCTGATATCGCAGCCTGTAGGTCGGATAAGACAACGCCGCCATCCGACGTGTTGCGCCGATATGTCTGATGGCGCTGCGCTTATCAGACCTACGCTTTCGCCCTGATATCGCAGCCTGTAGGTCGGATAAGGCAACGCCGCCATCCGGCGTTTTACGCCGATATGTCTGATGGCGCTGCGCTTATCAGACCTACAGTTTCGTCCTGATATCGCAGCCTGTAGGTCGGATAAGGCAACGCCGCCATCCGACGTGTTGCGCCGATATGTCTGATGGCGCTGCGCTTATCAGACCTACGGTTTCGTCCTGATATCGCAGCCTGTAGGTCGGATAAGGCAACGCCGCCATCCGACGTTTTGCGCCGATATGTCTGATGGCGCTGCGCTTATCAGACCTACAAATAATTCACATCCAGCAGAACACCTGCTCAAGCGCCAGGTATTTAGAAGAACTTACGCAAATACTCGGTCAAACACAGAATCGCCATCGCCTGACCATATGGCATAGAGGTCAGCGGGATTTCACGATAGAAATCGAGGTTTGATCCCATCCCGGTGCCAAACGAGGTCTGCATCAACTCCCCTTGCGGAGAAACGTGTTTGACGATCCCCTTTATCGCTTTCTCGGCAACTTCCGCATATTCCACGCCAACGTAGCGTTTACGCACTGCTTTCAGGATACCGTATGCAAACCCGGCGGTCGCTGAGGCTTCCAGATAGGAGTTAGGATCGTCCAGCAGTGTATGCCACAAACCGCTCTCATCCTGGCATTTCGCCAGCGCCGCAATCTGTGCATTCAGCACCTGAACCAGATAACGGCGCACCGCGTTGTTCTCCGGCAGATCCACCAGCTCGAGGAAGTCAGGAATCACGATGGTCAGCCAGCTATTGCCGCGCGCCCAGCGAGCGTTAGCAAAGTTATGGTTGCCTTCATAGCTCCAGCCGTGGAACCACAGGCCGGTCTCCCGGTCCATCAGGTTCTGCACGTGCAGCATAAACTGATACACCGCTTCTTCCACGTACTCCGGACGGTTAAGCAGCTTGCCAATTTTCGCCAGCGGCAGCACGGTCATCATCAGCGTGTCATCCCACATCTGCTGATGGTTCTCTTCGGCGAGCGTAATGTGCTGCATACCGCCGTGTTCAGTACGCGGCATGTCATGCATCGCCCACTCCGCCCAGCTATCGAGCCACGGCAGGTATGCCGGATTGCCAGTCTCTTCATAGCGATAGGCCAGCGTCAGGAACGGCGCCATGGTATTGACGTTCTTGGTGGTCGCGCCTTCCGCAAAACGGTCGGCGAACCAGCTATCGATAATGTCGCGCATCGCCACATCGCCGGTCTGCTGATAATACTGATAGATACCGTACAGACCGACGCCGTGAGTCCACTCCCAGCCAGCCCACCCTTTGGTATCAATGACGCGGCCATCGTCGAGACGCAGCAAAAATTGGCCTGTCTCATCCTTGATATTCACCAGATTGTTCGTCACCGTCTGAATCAAGGCTTTCAGCTCTTCCCGGGAGATAAAACGCTCCGGTTGACGTAATAATGGGCTATGTTTGACGGGCCAAACTTTCATATCTTTAACCTCTGTTGTAAGTCGAATTCAATGTTGCAGCCTGCTTCAGGGAAGGTGCAGCAGGTTTGTTACGATTCAGGTAGCCAATGTTGTTATTGCCCCACAGGCATTCATAAGGCATCCCCGCCAGCATTTCGACGGTGGCACGCGCCTGCGGTGTGACGGATTCAGGCATCGCATGACCGGAAGCACGCATTTTGGCGGTTTCATCGCGCAGCACGCTGTGGGTTTCCAGATTCAGCTTAAAGCGCAGAGAGACCAGGAAGCCACAGACCAGAACCGCGATGGTACCCATGCTGAGGATCATCAGGATGGTATGGCTCACTTCCGGCGGCTGAGTTTTCTGACCGGAGACGAAGCCGGACATCTGCATGATGATACCCACCAGCATCACGGCACCCGCCTGAGAGGCTTTGCGGGTCAGCGTCATAATGCCCGCGAAGATCCCTTCCCGGCGCTGGCCGGTAATGACTTCATCGACATCGGCAATATAGGTGTAGGTGTTCCACGGTACATAGTTGATACCCCCGCGGCCCAGACCGGCGATGGCAGAGATCAGCAGCAGCAGCGCGTAGATATCGCTCATACCCGCGTAGTACAGCGCGGCATAAGAGAACGAACCCAGACCAAACAGGACGACGACCATACGGTATGACGGTGCCGGTCCGAAGCGGATACACAGTGGGATCATGGCAATAACGGCGATGAACTGGAAGATAGCCATCGTACCGAGCAGGTTAGAGGCCATTGAAGCTTCCTGCATCAACACAAACACCACGTAATAGGTGAAGACTGCGTTGAAAACGTCCTGGGCGATATAACCGCCGAGGTACATCCCCAGGTGCTGGCGGAAAATCTTAATGCGTAGCGTCGAGCTCAGCTCGGTGAACAAACGGCTCATACTCTGAGCGAAAGTCAGGTGTTTTTTCTCTTCTTCGGCCTTCAGCGCCGCTTCGGTCCACTCTTCACGTGGGCGTTCCCAGGTGAAGAACCAGACGAAGGTCAGCATGATGGCGCACAGCACGGAGAACACCAGGCTGGCGTAGAAGAAGGAGACCGCGTTGTCTTTACCGAAGTGGCTTAACAGAATACCCGGCAGGAATGAGGCCAGAATGGCGGACATCTGTGCCATCCCGATACGCGCACCGGAGAATTTGGTTTTCTGTTTGAAATCGTCGGTCATTTCCGGCACCAGCGTTTCATACGGTACCAGGATCATGGTGTAAACCACGTCAAAAATCAGATAGGTGATGAGGTAGTACCAGAAGCTCATGTCCCCTACCCACATAAATGAATAGCTGAACACGCACGGAATGCCGAGCAGAATAAAGAACTTACGTCGGCCGAAACGTTTACCGAACCAGGTGGAGCCAAAGTTATCGGTTAAAAAGCCCATCAATGGGCTGACCACCGCATCCAGAACCCTGGCGGTGGCAAAGATGAAGGTCGCTTCGATGGGGGATAAGCCACAAAAAGTGGTGTAGAAGTAAAGAAGCCATGCTGCGGTTAGCGCGGTAGTCCCTGCACCGAGGAAATCTCCCGAACCGTAGGCGAAGTAGTTCGCCAGTCCTATTTTTCGCGTTCTAGTCATTAGCCGTCAATCCTGTGTCTTTTATTATGAAACTCCTCCAGCCCGTGAAGGCTTCACCCAAAGGAGTACTGACACGGCTACAGTAAAAGTATGCGGTAAGGGATACCTTCCTATTTCTGCCAGCCTGAACGTGGGTTTGGCAAAAATGCAAAGAGTCGTGGCACAAGTGTCACTGATTTATCAAACAACGTTTCTTTACTTTCAAAAGAGAGGGTCAAAAATGCGAGATCGCCACCAGAATACGGTGGCGATTGGTGAAAAGTACGGCGACTAGCGGTAATTAACGATGATTTGTACACTTTGAACCCGAAGTGCAGGAATTAATCTGCCACCTCCGGGGACTTCCCAAATAAAACGAAACGGTTCAGCAGCCGACACCTGGCTAAACGCCATCGTTGACCCGCTCAGCGCATCCAGCTCGGTACAGCGGCTAAGTGAACACAACCGAGTAATCAGCCCAGCGGGAATAGGCCCGTTAAGCTTGATATTCCAGGCGACCCGCGTGGTCGCCCCTTGTATCGGCTGCGAGGAAATCAGCTGAGTGGAAGATGCCGCCTCGCCGCGATGGTTCAGGGTAATGCCCATTCGGCTATCCTGCCAGGCCCCCTCACCCGCCGCCTGCGCCAAAAATGGCAGGCATAATAACAGCAGTAGTTTGCGCATTATTTGCCTCCGATAGTGGCCGTCATACGGATATTGCGATTGTCGGACAGTTCCAGATTCGATAGCACCACCAGCTGCGGCAAGCTACGGCGCAGGAAGCGCGACAGCAGCGGACGCAGCGCATGGTTCACCAGCAGCACCGGCGGCGCGCCGAGCATCTCCTGACGCGCCAGCGCCTCCTGCGACTGGGCCAACAGACGGTCAGCCAGCCCCGGCTCCAGCCCGCCACCGCCCTGAAGCGCCTGCAGCAACAAGCGCTCCAGCGGCGTATCGAGACCGATAACCTGCACTTCGTCATTACCCGGGAACCAGCGCTGGGTAATCGCGCGTCCCAGCGCAACGCGTACCACCGCGGTCAACTCGCCCGGATCGGTCTGAATCGGCGCATGTTCCGCCAGCGTTTCGAGAATAGTGCGCATATCGCGAATCGGCACTTTTTCGTCGAGCAGGTTTTGCAGCACTTTGTGCAGCGTGGTTAGCGTCACTACGCCCGGGACCAGATCTTCCGTCAGCTTCGGCATATCCTGCGTTACGCGGTCCAGCAGCTGCTGTGCTTCCTGACGCCCGAACAGTTCCGACGAATGCTGGCTAATCAGATGGTTGAGATGCGTAGCGACCACGGTACTGGCTTCAACCACCGTAAAGCCCTGAATCTGCGCCTGCTCTTTGAGCGCGCTTTCAATCCAGATGGCGGCCAGACCAAACGCCGGGTCGGTCGTCACCTCGCCGGGTAACGTCCCTGCGGCGGTACCGGGGTTAATCGCTAACCAGCGTCCTGGATAGGCTTCACCGCTACCAATCTCCACTCCTTTTAGCAGGATGCGATAGCGGGCTGGCGGCATATCCATATTGTCACGGATATGCACCACCGGCGGCAGGAAGCCCATCTCCTGGGCGAATTTCTTACGGATGCTGCGAATACGCCCTAAAAGCTCGCCGTCTTGTTGGAAGTCCACCATCGGAATCAGTCGATAGCCCACCTCCATGCCCAGCGTATCTTCAAGCTGAACATCGCTCCAGGTCGCTTCCACCGCCTGAGTGCTGCTCTCCGGCGCTTTGACCGGCTGCGGCTGATCCGGCGCTTTGATTTCACGCCCACGGATCCACCACGCCAGCCCCAACAACGCGGCAGTAAACAGTAAGAACACCAGGTTTGGCATACCTGGCACCAGACCCAGCAGGCCGAGTACCCCGGCGCTCAGCATCATCACTCGAGGGTTGCTAAACAGCTGGCCAACCATCTGTTCGCCAACGTCCTGATCGGTGCTCACGCGGGTCACGATAACGCCCGCCGCGGTGGAGATAACCAGCGCCGGAATCTGGGCGACCAGGCCATCACCGATAGTCAGCAGGGTATACGATTCCGCCGCCTTGCCCAGTTCCAGTCCGTGTTGCAGTACGCCAACCAGCAGGCCGCCGATGACGTTAATGACCATGATAAGGATACCGGCGATGGCATCACCGCGAACGAACTTACTGGCACCGTCCATTGAACCGTAGAAATCCGCTTCCTGCGTGACCTCCGAACGGCGCTTCTTCGCTTCGTCTTCACCGATAATGCCGGCGTTGAGATCGGCATCAATCGCCATCTGTTTACCCGGCATACCATCCAGGACGAAACGAGCGCCAACTTCAGCGATACGTCCCGCACCCTTGGTGATAACCATAAAGTTGATGATGACGAGAATAATGAACACTACGATGCCGATGGCAAAGTTCCCACCCACCAGGAAGTGGCCAAATGCTTCAACCACCTTACCCGCTGCCGCTCCGCCGGTATGACCGTCCATCAAGATAATACGCGTGGAGGCGACGTTCAGCGCCAGGCGCAGTAACGTGGTAAACAGCAGAATGGTCGGGAAAGCAGCAAATTCCAGCGTGCGCTGGGTGAACATCGCCACCAACAGCACCATTATCGAGAGTGCGATGTTAAAAGTGAATAACAGGTCGAGTACGAACGCCGGCAGCGGCAGCACCATCATCGACAGAATCAGCAGGATCAGCACCGGACCGGCGAGAACCTGCCATTGGGTTGATTTCAGGTTGCTGGGAAGACGCAACATTGCGACAAGATTAGCCATCAGAGTCCTTCTCGTTCAAAAAATCCAGTGCCTCAGGCACCGGTAAGTTATCCGGTTTTTTCGGCTGGATGCCACCTGCCAGTTTCCAGCGCTTCAACTGCCACACCCAGGCCAGGACTTCCGCGACCGCCGCGTACAGCGAGCCAGGGATCTGTTGCCCAATTTCGGCATGGCGATACAACGCACGCGCCAGCGGCGGTGCTTCCAGCATCGGAATACGGTTCTCTTCGCCAATTTCGCGAATGCGCAGGGCAACCAGCCCGGCACCTTTGGCCACCACTTTTGGCGCGCTCATTTTGTTTTCGTCATACTGCAGCGCCACCGAGTAGTGGGTTGGGTTGTTGACGATAACATCGGCCTTCGGGACGTCGGCCATCATCCGCCGCCGCGCCGCTGAACGTTGCATCTGACGGATACGCCCTTTAACGTGCGGGTCGCCTTCGCTTTGTTTGAATTCATCGCGGATATCCTGACGCGACATGCGCAGCTTTTTGACATGGCTGTGGATCTGCCAGAAGACATCAAATCCCACCATTGGAATGATCCCCAGCGCCACCAGCAGCGCGCACAGACCCACCATGTTGAGCGCATTACCCATCGCCGAGAGCGGCGATTCGCTGACCAGACGCATCATCTGCGGCCAGTGAAACCACATGAAAAAACCCGCCACGCTGCCCATCAACACGGCCTTCATAATCGCCTTCGTCAACTCCGCCGCCGTTTGCGCGGAGAACATGCGTTTAATTCCGGGCAGCGGGTTTAATTTATCAAACTTGAAGGCCAGAGATTTGCCGCTGAAGACCAGGCCACCGAGCATCATTGGCGCCACCAGCGCTACCACGACGACGCCAACAATCAGCGGCATCAGCCCCAGCATGGCTTCTTTTAACAGCAGGATGATTTGTCCGAGGATGAGGTTAGGATCGCTGACAATACTGTGATCAAAGCGCAGCCCACCCGACAGCAGGTTGGCCAGACGGCGGGCAAGCGACTCCCCGCCCAGCCAAAGCATACACACGCCCACCAGCAGCATCAGCAACGATGTTAGCTCGCGGGATCGCGGTATTTGCCCGTCCTCACGTGCCTTTTCAAGCCGCTGGGGTGTGGGGTCTTCCGTTTTGTCTTCGTTGTCGCTTTCGTCCGCCACGTTCTGCATCTGCGAGGTGATTTATGATATGGCTCATTTTGCCTTCTCACGCGCGTGGCAATGGCGGGAACAAGGGGATGAATCCCCTCTTTTTGGACGCTTTAGCCGGGTAGAGTGCAGTTTCAGAATTTATTCAGGTTCTTTTAGGAATCTCTTTAGTCCCTACATTCATTGAATTCAGCTTAACTTCACGAACATAAAATAAATAATTATTATCATTATTACAAAAATGAAACCTGTTATGGCTTATTTAAGCCTGCAGTACGGTCGATAATAAAAATACACCGACACAACCAATTCACACCAGATATATAATCACAAGATGATATATCCATAAAAAAGCAATCAACATTTTCAATGAAAAATATCCGCTTGCCCATGAATGATAAAAGGATATCATGCCAGCGCGCATTGTGTTTTCAGAATATTGAATCGGCTACTCAGCTATCTCCGATTGACGTTCTGACAGGCGTTTACATGTTGATTTAATTGTTACAAAGATCGCTAATTATCATGGAGATTGCGATGTACTGGAAAACAACATTATTAGCGTTATCGCTATTCACCCTTGGTTCATCACCTTCCTGGGCTGATGAATCAAATGCTGGTGAAATTCACTTCACAGGTGAAATCATTAACCCAAGCTGTGAAATATCAGGAGATTCTGGGAAAAACATCAATGTTTACCTCGGCTCCCCTGCTCCAAGTTACTTCACTGAAAATAACGGCAAATCGGATGATGTTGCTGTTCCGATTTCACTCATCCACTGTCCCGTGGCAACCGACGGGTTATCACAAGTTCAATTAACATTTACCGGTACTCCGGTGAGTGAAAAAACGGACATGCTTGCGCTGGATGCCGACGGTGCGCAAGGGGTCGGTATCACAATCAGTACCGAAGAGGATCGTGCCACTAACCTTGATATCACCGGGGCTGAGCATCAACTCTATATCCCATTATCGGAAACCCCTGATGGCGTCATATCGACAACACTGTCTGCTCGCTACGTCTCCCTAAGCGGAACCAAACAAGGCGTAACGCCTGGCGCGGCGAATGCAAAAGTCACTGTCGGTATTCTATATCGCTAGTTTGGAAAGTCATTTATTGACCCACCATAACCTGCTCTGTCGCAGGTTATGGTTTTGCCTGAAGGATAAATATGAAAGCTTCGCTATTCAGCACGCTTTTAACATTGACCCTGATTGCGCCTTCTTTTGCAGCCAATGCACAGGGCATTCAACTCGGACGAACGCGAGTTATTTATGATGCCAGTAAAAAGGAGGCCTCACTACCGCTCGTCAACACGGAGAAAGAGCTCCCGTGGCTTATTCAGTCATGGGTAATAAATTCCGATAATAAAACTCGCGCACCGTTTATCATCACCCCGCCATTATTTCGACTGGATCCTAAATCGGAGCAAACGCTAAGAATCATGAAAAGCGATAATATCACCAAAAAAAATGTTGAATCGCTTTATTATCTAATTGTGCGAATGATTCCGGCCAACGACCGCCAGGATGAGAAAAATAACGTACTGCACCTTATTTATAAAACGCAGATAAAGTTGTTTTACCGCCCTGAAGGAATGGACGGCCGCACTGAAGATGCCTGTAAGAATCTCCGATTCAGCCGGTCTGGTCAACAGCTGAAAATTGAAAATACCAGCAATTATCATACTGTATTCTCAAGTCTTAATGTCGGCAGTAGCAAAGTGCAGGCGGATATGGTGGCCCCACAAAGCAATCTCACGTTGCCGCTCAGTACCCGAGGCGCTAGCCCGTCGGTTTCATGGCGCTGTATTAATGATTATGGCGGTACAACCACCACATACACCGCCACGCTGTCTTCATGAACCTCACCATGATGCAGAACCTACGCTTTCATCATTTGAACTCCCTGCCCGTACTGTACGGCGTGGGCGGGCTGCTGCTTCTCACCGCCAACTCGCTGTATGCGCGTGACTTCTATTTTCAACCGCAGTCGCTTGAAGGCGGAGAGAACGCCCCGCAGGCAGCAGACCTGAATATTTTTGCCAATCCGAAGGCCCAGCTTGCCGGGAGCTACCCTTCGCATATTTTGCTCAATAAACTCAAAATTCAGGATCGAACGCTCACCTACACCAACGCGGAGGATGGTTCGCTGATCCCGCTATTAACGCCAAAAATGCTGCGAGAATGGGGGGTGATAATTGACGATTATCCGAAACTGGTTGCTGAACCTACCGACAGTCCCCTGAAAAAGCCGCTGGGAGACTATATTCCCTTAGCCAGCGCCCAATTCGACTTCCAGCGGCAAAATTTAAACCTCAGCATTCCGCAAGCGGCACTCTCCCACAGAGGGAATGGCTATATTGACCCTTCACGCTGGGACACCGGCGTGCCCGTTGGCTTTGCCGATTATTCATTTAGCGGGCAGCAAAGTGAAACCTCGGGCCACAACAATCAAAACAGCCAATATCTTAATTTACGTAGCGGTGTGAACCTTGGCGGCTGGAGGCTTCGCAATTACGGCACCTGGTCGGGCTCTGACGGCGATGAAGGATGGCAAAATATTGCCACCTGGGCGCAGCACGATATTCAGGTACTCAAAGCCCAGCTTCTGGCCGGTGAATCCAGCACACGGGGTGAGGTCTTCGACAGTATTCAATTTAGCGGCGTTAACGTTGCCTCTGATGACGATATGCTCCCCGGCAGCGAACGCGGATTCGCCCCGGTGGTTCGCGGCACCGCTTATACCAATGCCGTGGTTACCGTCAAACAAAACGGCTACACCCTTTATCAGCAAAACGTGGCGCCGGGAGCATTTGAAATTGATGACCTGACGGTATCCACCAACAGTGACGATCTGGAAATCAGCGTGCAGGAAGCGGATGGCACCGTCCACACCACAACCCAAGCCTTTTCCAGTATCGCGCTGATGCAGCGCCCTTCCCACTTGCGTTTTGAAGCGACAGCCGGACGCTATCGCGCCGCGAGCGGCAGTGGCGACAAAGAGCCTGAATTTGTTCAGGGCAGCGCTATCTATGGCGTGAACAATCAGGTGACGGCCTTCGGCGGTCTTACGATGGCTGAAAACTACAACGCTATCGTCTCCGGTGCCGGCATTGGCTTAGGCTCATGGGGAGCTATCTCCACCGATGTCACTTTCGCGCACAGTGAGCTCGACACCGGTGAAACCGATACAGGCCAGTCATGGCGGGTCCTTTATTCCACGGATATCGTCCCAACCAACACCCATCTATCACTTTCGGGTTATCGCTACTCAAGTAAAGGGTTCTACAGCTTTTCGGAGGTGAATCAGCGCAATTCTGATGATGACGCACATGATGATGGCACAGACCACAAGCGTGCTCGACTGCAGATGAACCTCAGCCAGCAGTTCGGTGATGGCAATCTCTATCTGAACGGTTACCAGCAAAATTACTGGAACAATGATCATCGCGACAGTTCTCTTTCCGCAGGCATGAACTACAGCCTGCTGGGGATCAGCTATAACTTCTCGCTCACCTGGAGCAACACCAGCAGCGGCACGGACGATCGCTCACTCTATTTTGGCCTGACGGTTCCACTGAGCCGCTGGTTGCCCAATAGCTGGGCTAGCTATAGCTTAAACAACAGCCAGCATGGCGCAACGACCCAAAACGTAGGCCTCAATGGCTCATTGCTGGCGGACAACAGCCTGAGCTACTCCCTGCAGCAGAGTCATAGCACCCAAACGCCGGAAAATAGCAGCAGCCTATACGGGACATGGTATGCCCAATACGGCAGGCTGAATGCGGGCTATTACAGCGCAACCGATGGAACGCGGCAGCTTAGCTATGGGGCCACCGGCGCGGTAGTCGCCCATCCTCATGGCGTGACGCTATCTCAGCCGTTAGGCAATCAGTTCGCCATCGTTGATGCTGATGGCGCGCCGGGCATCGGCTTTGAGAATCAGCGCGGGATCCGCACCGACTGGTTTGGCAACGCCATCATTCCATCGCTTTCCGCCTATCGCGAAAACCGCATTGGTATAGAGACCGACGAATTGCCGGAAGATGTCGACAGCGGCAATACGGCCACCACGGTGGTGCCAACGCGTAACGCCGCCGTCGTCGCACATTTCAATGCGCATCGCGGCTATAGAGCATTGATAACCTTAACGCAGCTCACCGGGAAAACCGTACCTTTTGGCGCTATCGTCACCTCATCTGATGGGCTTAACAGCGGTATCGTCGATGACCAGGGTACCGTCTATCTTGCCGGCCTTGGCGAGTCGGTGACGCTTCGCGTCAAATGGGGAAATCAACCGCAACAGAGATGCACAGCAGCTGTTGTCGCCGAGGGTGACAATAACCTTAAAGACGATGCCGCAGGGATTAAACGCATCCGCACCGTGTGCAACCAGGGAGGATAATCACGTGTCACACAACCCTATCTTTCGCTTTACGGTTAAACGCCGTTTTAAAATCATTCTGCTACTGGCAACGCTGGCTTTCACCCTACACGTCAATGCCGCAGCAACCTTCTTAACCGGCTGCTTCCCGGTTAAGGGGGACGTTAAAGTTACGCTGAATGATGAACTCAGCTCAGCGATTAACTATGCCGGTAATACCATTTCGCCGCTGAATAATTACATAATCCCGGCAGAGCCGCTGCCGGCCCAGTGCAGCAATTGCCCAGGCTTAAGAAGCACGGACAAGGAGAGCATGTACTCCTACCGCGCGACGCCGCTCATGGCAGGCATGACCCCGGGCTACGGTAAACTCACCGATAAGCTGGATATCCAGTTAACCCTATTTACTGACACCGTAGCCGGAGGAGAAACGCAGACCAAGCTGACGACTTACCCCAATACCGCGCCGGCAACGAGCACCACCGAAGGGACAAATTTGGAATCTACGCAAAGCGTTTGCGCTAAAAGCCCAGCGCCTGGCGTCCCCCAGCGGGTGTTCAACTGGAATAAGTTGACCGCCTCTATCCATATTGTCCGACCCATTTTTGGTACGGAACTGATCCCAACTCAAACGCTGGCGGAAACCAGCCTGTGTATATTTTACGGCACCGGTTCCTGTTCTTTTGCCAACGCACAGTTAGCCTCCCGAATGACTATTTCAGGATCTTTAAGTGCCCCTTTGAGTTGTACTATCAACGCCGGTAGCGTCATTAACGTCGACTTCAACTCTGTGGCCAGCTCTAACTTTGTCGCTCAAGGCCAGCCACCGAAGGGCTTCGCTCTACGCGATGTGGATATCAACTTCCACTGTGATAACCCAGCGTCGGACAACACAGACAAAATCAAACTGACGCTCACGTCCGATCAAGGAGTCAGCGATACGGAAACGGGCTATATTGCCAAAATGATGGGGCGGGATGATATTGGCGTGCGGATGTACGACAGCAACAACCTCAACGTCGCTCTCGACGGCAGCGCAGAGTTCCCAATTACGCTGGATAGTAACGGTGACGGCCATATCCAGATGTCAGCCGCGCCGGTCGCCACGACCAGTACTCCGCCTGAACCTGGAAAATTTGAAGGTAACGTGACGGTAAAAATGGATATCAAGTAGCCCGGCTAATAAAAAGGGCCCGCAAGCGGGCCTTTTTATTCAGAATCCCAGGCTATCGAGCAGATCGTCAACCTGATCCTGACTGGCCACTACGCCCGCCTTGGACGTATCCACCTGCGGGCCATTGAGCAGACTGTCGTTCTCACGCTTCTGACGCGCGCCCTGCTCGGGCATATTTTCCAGCAGCACCATTAACAGCTGGCGCTCAATTTCCTGAATCACATCCATCATACGCTTGATAACCTGACCGGTAAGGTCCTGGAAATCCTGCGCCATCATGATTTCGAGCAGTTGAGCGTTGGTAAAGCTAGTGTGCCCGGGTACCTCACCGAGGTATTTGCGCGTGTCGCTAACCAGCTCGCGTGCGTCAGACAGCTCAATCGGGTTTTCAAACCATGCATCCCAACGCGTGCTGAGCGCTTTCGCCCCTTTTTCCATTTCATCCTGATGCGGCTGAGATGCTTCCACGCTGTTAAGCGCGCGCTCGGCGGCCTGCGCGGTCATCTGCACGACATAGTCCAGACGATCGCGCGCATCCGGGATAGCCTCAGCGGCTTCGGCAATGGCCTGATCCAAACCCAGCTCGCGCAAACTATCGCGCAGCATGCGGGTCAGGTTGCCAATACGGCTAATAATGTCCGCGGCAGAATGTTCTTCGCCGGGCTTAATGAAAGATTGCATCATGATAGTCACCTTACATGCCCAGTTTCTCGAAGATTTTGTTCAGTTTCTCTTCCAGAGTCGCCGCGGTAAACGGCTTAACCACATAGCCGCTGGCGCCAGCCTGAGCGGCGGCGATGATGTTCTCTTTCTTCGCTTCCGCCGTCACCATCAGCACCGGCATCGCCGCCATTGCGCCATCGGCACGAATGGTTTTCAGCAGCTCCAGCCCATCCATATTGGGCATGTTCCAGTCAGAGATAACAAAACCAAACCCGCCAGAATTCAGTTTATTCAGCGCATCGACGCCATCCTCGGCCTCTTCAACGTTGTTAAAACCCAGTTCTTTAAGCAGGTTACGCACAATGCGACGCATGGTGGAAAAGTCATCCACAACCAAAAACTTAAGCTCTTTATCCGCCATAAAATAATTCTCCTGATTCAAATACGTATTGCCTGTCCGGCACTGATTTTTGCCAACATCTGCTGGCTTACCTGGCTAAGATCGACCACTTCGCTGACGCCACCGGTATTGATGGCCTCACGCGGCATGCCGAACACCACACAACTGGCTTCATTCTGCGCAATGGTCCAGGCACCGGCCTGATACATTGCATGCATCCCGGCCGCACCGTCATTGCCCATACCGGTGAGGATAACCCCCACGGCGTTGCGCCCCGCGTGCTTCGCGACCGAATGAAACAGCACATCAACCGACGGGCGATGGCGATTAACCGGCGGCCCGTCGTGAATTTTGATTTGATAGTTAGCCCCGCTACGCGCCAGCTCCATATGTTTGTCGCCCGGCGCAATGTAGGCGTGGCCCGGCAACACGCGCTCGCCGTCCTCTGCCTCTTTCACCGTAATCTGGCACAGCTTGTTCAGCCGTTCGGCAAACGACCGCGTAAAGCCTGGCGGCATGTGCTGAGTGATGAGGATCGCCGGGCTGGTTAACGGCAATGGCTGTAAAACATGGCGAATAGCTTCCGTTCCACCCGTTGATGCACCAATCACCAGCAATTTTTCCGAACTCAGCATCGGCCCGGCTTTTAACGCCTTCGGCGCGGCCAGGGATTTATGCGCACTAATCTGCGCACGGGAAGCCGCACGGACCTTTTCCGCAATCGTCTCGCTGTAGGCCAACATCCCCTCACGAATACCCAACTGCGGTTTGGTGACAAAATCGACTGCCCCCAGCTCCAGCGCCCGAAGGGTCACTTCTGAGCCTTTTCCGGTCAGCGATGACACCATCACCACCGGCATGGGCCGCAGGCGCATCAGCTTTTCCAGAAAATCGAGACCGTCCATCCGCGGCATTTCAACATCCAGCGTCAGCACGTCCGGATTGTATTTTTTGATAAGATCGCGGGCGACCAGCGGATCTGGGGCCGTCGCCACCATCTCCATGTCATCATGTTCGTTAATAATCTCCGTCATGATTTGCCGCATCAGTGCTGAATCATCGACAGACAAGACCCTGATTTTACTCATGCTCTTCCCTTACTTAGCGCATAGACCGTTTGCCCACGCAGGCTGAATTCACGGGCGATATGGCTGAAGTTCTCCGAATGTCCGGCAAACAGCAGTCCATCCGGCTTCAGCAGCGGCACGAAGCGTTTTAAGATCTCCTGCTGCGTCGCCTTATCGAAATAGATCATCACGTTACGACAGAAGATCGCATCGAACGGTCCGGCTATCGCGTAGTGAGCGCTCAGGAGATTCAGTGAGCTGAAATCCACGTAGTTCGCCAGCTCAGAACGTACGCGTACCAGCCCATCGTGCGGCCCGGTACCGCGCATGAAATAGCGCTGAAGCTGCTGCTGGGAGAGCGTTTTCAGCTCATCCAGGCGGTAAATCCCGCTCTGCGCCTTTTCTAACACTTCGGTATCGATATCACTGGCTACCACCTTCCAGCGCCCCGGTGCCGTGCCCAGCGTGTCGGCTAACGTAATGGCAATGGAATAAGGCTCCTCACCCGTCGAGGCCGCCGCGCTCCACACCCGGTATTCCCCCTGCCGACGCGTGGCATGTTCCGCCAGCGTCGGGAAGTGATGCGCCTCGCGGAAAAATGCCGTCAGGTTGGTGGTCAGCGAGTTAATAAACGCCTGCCACTCTGCGCTGTCGCCGTTGGCTTCCAGCAGGCTGAGATAATGACCAAAATCATCCAGGTTCAGCGTCCGCAGACGCCGAACGAGGCGGTTATAAACCATGTCACGTTTATGATCCGCCAGCACGATACCGGCGCGCTGGTAGATCAATTGACAGATCCGACGAAACTGCGCGTCGGTGAGCGTCAGGCGCTGCGTCAGCTGGCTCAGTAATTGCGATTGCCCATTTGGCAGAGATACAGTCATAGCGCCTTCTTACATCACATCATTTCAGGAAACTGCGGGTATCGCAGACAGCACGACGCTTTCGCGCGGCGCTTCTGCCTTCACTTCGTCAAGCTCAAATACGGAAACTACGCTCGTCAGATGATCGGCCTGGCTCGCCAGTTGCTGCGTTGCCGCCGCCCCCTGCTCAACCAACGCGGCGTTTTGCTGCGTGACCTGATCCATCTGGCTAACCGCCAGCGCCACTTGTTCAATCCCACGGCGCTGCTCATCGGATGCGGAGGCAATTTCGCCCATGATGTCGTTCACCCGAGTGACCGACTGGACGATTTCCGTCATCGTATTAGCGGAAGTCTCCACCAGCGCGGAGCCTTGCTGGACACGAGCCACGGACTCTTCAATCAGAACTTTGATCTCTTTGGCGGCCTGAGCACTGCGGCTGGCGAGGTTACGGACTTCCCCGGCGACCACGGCAAATCCACGGCCCTGTTCACCGGCGCGCGCCGCTTCTACCGCGGCGTTGAGTGCCAGAATGTTGGTCTGAAAAGCAATGCCGTCGATAACGCTGATAATGTCGCTAATTTTCTTTGAACTGGTGGCGATGTTTTGCATGGTCTGCGCTACGTGGCTGGCCTGTTCGCCGCCGCGTTTCGCAGTATCTGCCGCCCCATGCGCCAGATCGGACGCCTGGCGGGCGTTGTCAGCGTTCTGGCTGACCGTTGCCGTCAACTGCTCCATGCTGGCCGCAGTTTCTGCCAGCGATGCTGCCTGCTGTTCGGTACGCGCCGAAAGATCGTTATTGCCTGCGGCAATTTCCGAAATACCGGTATGCATTGAATTGCTGCCCTGACGGACATGTCCCACGGTTTCGCGTAGCGATTTTTGCATCGCTTTAAGACCGGCAAAAATGGCGCTGATTTCGTTTTTGCCGTACACCGAAACGGGGCGGGCCAGATTGCCCTTCGCAATACTGTCAAAGTGGCTGCTGATAATGGCCAGCGGTTTGACAATCATATGGCGAACCCACCACAACGCACCGACGGTCATCAGCACAGAGATAATCACCATCGAGATAAAAGTAATCGTTGAGCGCTGATAGTCGCTCTGGCTTTCCTGTTCAGCTGCGGCGACGTAGTTTTCAATATTTTTACGCCAGCTCTCATAGTCATTGTCGAACTGATCCTGAGATTTCTGCACCGGTGCCGCGACGAATTCCGCCAGCTGATTGTTCTCAAGCCAGGCAGTTTGGTGGGCCAGCATTTCATACCATGCGGTAAAGGTTTTTGCCGTCTGGCTTTGCAACGCCTTGTCATGTTCGCCCATCAGCGGTAAGGCCATAAATCCCTTAAACAAGGCATCCGCCTGCGAAAGCTCCTGCTTAACATCATCGATCATGCTACGAACTTCAGTGGGCGGATAGCTTAGCGCCGTGAGCGTGCCCGCTTTATTCAGCATATTGCTCGCCTGCAGCATAGCGGCGCGCGACTCCGTTAAGGTATTCAGTTGCTGGCTACTCTGGTCAACCTGGTTAATGTTGTTTTGCCCATCGCGAAAGGCCCAAAAGGAGAGTCCATTACTGCCGATCTGCAAAATGCCGCAGATAATCAAAATCAGAAACAACGTGGTAGAGATTCGAATACGATAAAGCATCACCACACTCCTAAAAGCGGCAACTGCCGCGGATAATATTAAAAGGTTTCCCAGTTGTTATCGGTTCGGCTGTTTGCTGTCGAAGCAAGGCGCGATGGTGTCGTCAACGATGGCGCAGCGGTTGGCGTGCTGCGGCTCACCGTGGCTGGGCTAAGACGAAACGCCGCGACGGCCTGATTCAGACGTTCAGCCTGGTCTTCCAGCGCAGCGGCGGCGCTTGCCGACTCTTCCACCAGCGAGGCGTTTTGCTGCGTCACGCTATCCATTTCCGCCACGGCGATCGCCACCTGGTCGATACCCCGGCTCTGTTCGTCAGAAGCCGAGGCGATTTCGCCCATGATGTCGGTGACGCGAGTCACCGCGTTGACAATATCGGTCATGGTTTCACCCGCGCTTTCAACCAGTACTGAACCGGTATCGACACGTGAGACGGAATCTTCAATTAACGCTTTAATTTCTTTTGCCGCCTGCGCACTGCGGCTGGCGAGATTACGCACTTCCCCGGCGACCACGGCGAATCCACGGCCCTGTTCACCGGCACGCGCCGCTTCGACGGCGGCGTTAAGCGCCAGGATATTGGTCTGGAAGGCAATGCCGTCGATAACGCCGGTAATATCAGAAATTTTCTGCGAACTGGCCGCGATCTCGTGCATAGTGTTCACCACGCCATTGACCACGTTGCCACCGCGCTGGGCGGTCTCCGACGCGCTTAACGCAAGGTGTGAAGCCTGACGCGCATTTTCGGCGTTCTGTTTCACCGTGGCGGTCAGCTGTTCCATGCTGGCTGCGGTCTCTTCCAGCGAGGCGGATTGCTGTTCAGTCCGCGCAGACAAGTCGTTATTACCGGCGGCAATTTCGCTCGTACCATGATAGATAGCCTCCGCCCCTTCACGGACATGGGTCACGGTGTCGATTAACGAAGTCTGCATATGGGTGACGGTATCACCCAGCTCGGTAATTTCGTTGCGCCCACGCAGCGCCAGACGCTGAGTCAGGTCGCCCGCCGCAATAAGTCGGATATGCCCCATTACCGCCGCCAGTGGCTTCAGCAGAATGGCGCGAATACCAAACCATGCGCCTACCATCACCGCCACCAGCACCAAGGCCAGAACCGCCAACTGCCAGCGGGCAATCTGGTAATCGCTGCTGCTGGTAGTAAACGCGTGCTGATAGAGCGTTTCACTTTGATTGGAATATTGGGTCATCGCCTCACCTAATGCGTTCTGCATCCCTTGCGTAGGCTGGGCAAAATAGGCATCCATATTGCCGCTCTCAAGGAAACCCACCAGATCCTGTAGCGCGGCAAAATAGTTCTTATAGCTTTTTACAACCTGGGCGCTGGTTTCATTCATCTCAGGTTGTGGCGGAAGTTGGCTAAAGCGGTCGAAGTGGCTAGCCGCCTGAGACAGCGTGGTTCTGGCATTCTTCAGCAGCTCATTTTTGGCACTGCTCTGCTGGTTAGTGGTGTCCATCATCATCCGCGCCGACGAGCGGCTCAGGTTGATACGGGTTTGCAGCATCAGATCCCACGCTTTAGTGAGTTCCGTTTGTTGAGTTCGCAGTGAGTTTGATAGCGCAAAACTTTGTTGGTTTTGATGTAACGAGGAGAACAGGAAACTCCCCGAAATTAACTGCAGAAGTGCGAAGACGACCAGCACCAACATCAGCAGTGTGACAACGCGGATACGGTTTAACATACAACACCTTCTCTATATTCAGTTATCGCTGTTATCGGCATCCTAAATAGAAACTTTACGTGCCCTCAGAGTAAAAATCGCAGGCGGGAGAAGGGGTCAACCAGGGGAGATGCGCGAGTTACTGAATAACAACGTTTTTTATAAAACATAAAAAAAAGTTGTAAATGCCCCCACTTTCATACAATTTATGTGATGAATGAATTGATGGCATTACATAATAAAAAATCATTTTTTCATCGCGGGGCAATTTCGTAATCTGACGGGGTAATTTTTGTGGCAAACGCAAACAAGCTCACGATTTTCATCGTGATTTTCATGCTGGCGGGTATTCTCACCGGCGCAATGATCCATTCTTACGCATCAGCAACCACCATTGAACTCTGGTCCGGCAACATCACGCTGTTGACCGATATCTTCCTGCGACTCATCAAAATGGTGATCGCGCCTTTAGTCTTTAGCACCCTGACCGTGGGGATCATGAAGCTCGGTGAAACCTCTACCATTGGCCGCGTGGGTGGTAAAGCCATGGTGTGGTTTATCAGCTCTTCGGTGCTGTCGATTCTGGTAGGGTTATTTATCGTGACGCTGCAACATCCTGGCAGCGGCTTGAATTTATCTATTCCTAAAGATACGGTGGATACCGGTCTTGCGGTCAGCGGAATGAGCCTCAAAGGCTTCCTTTCGCACACCATCCCGACCAGTATTGTCGGTGCCATGGCCGATAACGAGATTCTGCAAATTGTGGTCTTCTCGATGTTCTTCGGCATCGGCGGCGCATCGCTCGGCCAGAAGTTCAACGCGCCGTTGGTGGCCGCGCTGGATGTGGTTTCCCATATTATGCTTAAAGTCACCGGCTACGTGATGTACGTTGCGCCGCTGGCGATTTTTGCCGCCATCTCTTCGGTGATTGCGACCGAAGGTCTGGGCATTCTACTGAACTACGCTTCGTTTATCGGCGGTTACTATGTCGCGATTGTGCTGACCTGCTGCGTGCTGGTGGCTATCGGTTATATGGTGCTGAAGAAAGATGTTTTCCGCTTGCTCGCGATGCTTAAAGATCCGGTACTGGTCGCCTTTACCACCAGCAGCTCCGAAGCGGCTTACCCGAAAACGCTCGAGCAACTGACCAAATTCGGCTGTTCTCGCAATATCGTCTCTTTCGTGCTGCCAATTGGCTACTCCTTTAACCTGGTCGGCTCGATGGTGTACTGCTCCTTCGCCTCGATGTTTATCGCCCAGGCCTACAACATTCATCTGAGCCTCTCAGAGATTGCCGTGCTGATGCTGACGCTGATGCTGGCTTCCAAAGGGATTGCCGGGGTGCCGCGCTCTGCGCTGGTGGTGCTGGCGGCGACTATCCCAAGCTTCAATATTCCGGTTGCCGGGATTTTACTGCTGATGGGGATTGACCACTTCCTTGATATGGGTCGCTCGGCGATCAACGTATTGGGTAATGGCGTAGCGACGGCGATGCTGTCGCAGAACGAAGGCCAACTGGCCCAGGAAGAGCCGGAAATGGCGCAGCAAAATATGTAAGCCCACCATGTCTCTCCCGGAATATCATCGCTATATCGGGAGAACAGCAAAAGAAAAGCCAGACCAACCGGTCTGGCTAAATCAAACATCAACCGTCCATTCCCACCTGACACTCATCGGCGAAACAGCGCAATAATAACAATAGCAATGATATGAAAAGTACGGCCTCCCGCCCCACTGGCATAGGTCGGGGTCAAACTCGGCTTTAGATAAAGATACGCAGACCCACGGCGGCCAGGTGATCGGAAACGTTATAAGACTCATCGGTATTACCGCTGGCTTTCTCGTAACCGTATTCGATATAGGTCACGGCATTTTTGCCTAACCAGTAATCGGTACCAAGCGTAGTGGACTGGAAGTGCTGACCATCCATCGCATCGCCGCCTTCCGTCCAGTCAAAGTTCGCATAGATGCTCCACTCCGGCGTAATTTTGAACTGTGAGGCATATTCCAGCCCCAGGATGGTTTCCTGGTCGTTGGTCTGGCTACTGGCCCCGCTGGTTGCCGCATGAACATCGTCGACGGTGTTGATGTAGTAAGTCGCCTGCGCGCCGTTATACCAGGTGAAACCGTCGAAGTTGGCGGTATATTTGGCGTTCATCCCCATCGAATAGGTATTACCGTCGTAGGATGGACCGGTAACGGTCGTTACCGGAACGGTACCGCCATGGGTGCCAACCGGAACGTCGGTGGTCACAGAACCCTGATTCACCGAATAATTGTTATAGGCGGCCGCGCCGGAAATGGAGAAACCGTTTTCAAAGCGATATTGTGCGGCAAGTGCAGCACCACCGTGAACGGTTGCCGAACCATCATGGTAAGCGTCATGCATATCCGGCCCATCACCATAGCCGCTGCCGAAACCAATTTTATCGACATCATCATTCCCCTGCCCCATAACGCCCACGGTGAATTCTTTGGTGTTGTAATAATAGATAGCCGCAGAGTTAACAATATCCGTCGACATACCGGCGGTATCGTGTTTTGCCTTGCCGCCGTAAGCATAAGTGGTATCAATGCCCAATCCCCAGTCGGTCGGTGCGTATTGCTTACCAAAGGTCACTACACCATATTGATCATTACCTAAACCGACATAGGCCTGGCGCGTATAAACATCGTTGCCTTGATCATCGGTGGCAGAATCCAGCCCGTGGATCCCCGTTTCGTAATAACCTGCGGCGTAATAACCTTTATCATTAATTTTTTGCCGCAGCGCGACGCCCAGACGCGAGTCGTTATTCTGGATATTATGTTCTACGCTATGGGCAGAATCATCTTTCGCCATCAGACGTACGGAACCCATAATAGAAATAGCCGTATCATCATTCTGGTAAACCATCTCACCTTTAGTCTGCGTTGCGGTATAGGCCGGCGCAGCCTGGTCACCGCTGCTAGCCAGCGCATAGGCCGGTGCGCCTACTGCGGCGGTAATTGCCAGAGCAATAACAGAAGGTTTAAGCATTACTTTTTTTACGCGCATAGGAATCCCTTAATCAATATTTCAGATTTTTCAGAGCATTTTTATTTAAAGTTTGGAGAAAGACATTGTTTCCCGCGTTGGAAATATTAATTGCACCAACATTATATTTTCTATGCATATCAATAAGAAATAAGAGGACGATCACTAAGAATTATTTTCTTTCCATGAATCACAAAATGATTATAATTTTCAGATTTGATGAATCAATAATTAACAGTGAAGCGAAGTTTACTTATTTTAATTTATAACCATTGCTAATTATTAATATGAAACATATTTATTAAATTAAGAAAACACCAGCGCATCAACAAAATAAACCTAACGCAAACAATGAATTAACAAATAAATTTCATAGCAGACTAATTTATCGTTAATTTAGGTTCACATATGTTTATTTATAGTGAATTCAGGATAACACATATCATTAACTTTCGAATGAAATATACATTTAAATGAATATTTAAAAATCATCCATCCGTATCATGAATATGTTTTTTAATAATTTATTTTGGGAGGAGCAGAGGATTAGCCGAGAGGATATTAAAGTTGCCGATTTGGTCCGTATCAAGCGCACAAAATTTAGAATTATCACTTTCAAACGATAATTGTTTCTGCATTTCGTATTTAATTAAGGTTCATCATGTACTCATGATGAACCTTATATTTTGATGTTTATCAGGCCGCGTGGCTAGCAGCGCTATCGAGCAGTGCCATCTCTTCGCTATTGAGCAATTTCTCTATATTGACCAGAATCAGCATTCGGTCGCCCAGGGCGCCGAGCCCGGTCAGGTACTCCGTCGACAGAGTGACAGCAAATTCAGGTGCCGGACGAATTTGTTCTGATGCCAGCGACAGAACATCCGACACGCCGTCGACCACAATCCCAACCACACGCTGGCCGAGATTAAGTACAATCACCACCGTATTGTCGTTGTACTCAACGTCTTCCTGGCTGAATTTCACCCGCAGATCGACGATAGGTACAATCACCCCGCGCAGATTGGTTACACCTTTAATAAACGCCGGGGTGTTGGCAATGCGCGTGACCTGATCGTAGCCGCGGATCTCCTGTACCTTCAGGATATCAATACCGTACTCTTCGTTACCCAGCGTAAATACCAGAAATTCTTGTCCTGTCGGTTCACCCGCCAGCTTTGTTACATTCGTCATACCGGTCATGTTTTTACCTTTTCTCTGCGTTTCAGGCGGCTGTGTTCGCCAGACGTTTTTCACGATTCAATCCCTGCAGGGCGGAGACATCGACAATCAGCGCGACGCTGCCGTCGCCAAGGATGGTTGCCGCCGAAATACCCGGCACCTTGCGGTAGTTGCTCTCCAGGTTTTTCACGACGACCTGATGCTGACCAATTAACTGATCGACCAGCAGCGCATAGCGGCGACCGGCGCTTTGTAGAATAACCACAATGCCCTGCGTCGCTTCAGTTTTCGCCCCCTGCACTTCGAATGCTTTCCACAGTTCGACCAACGGCAGGTATTCACCGCGTACTTCCAGTACGCGCTCGCCGCCCGCCAGAGGATGCAGATCCTCTTCACGCGGCTGAAGGGATTCCATCACCGCATTTAGCGGCAGAATAAAGACTTCTTCACTCACCTTCACCGACATTCCATCGAGGATCGCCAGCGTCAGCGGCAGCAGAATGCGGATGGTGGTGCCAGCACCCTGTTTGGATTTAATTTCAACGTGGCCGCCCATCTCCTGGATATTTCGTTTCACCACGTCCATACCTACGCCGCGCCCGGAGACATCAGTCACCTGCTCAGCGGTGGAGAAGCCAGGGGCAAAAATCAGCATCCCGACCTCTTCATCGGTCATGCTTTCGCTGACCGACATCCCCTGCGACAACGCCTTAGCCAGAATGCGTTCACGGTTAAGCCCGGCACCGTCGTCGGTCACTTCGATACAGATATTGCCGCCCTGATGCTCTGCGGAGAGGATCAGATTGCCGACGGCCGATTTGCCCGCAGCCAGACGCGCTTCCGGCAGTTCAATGCCGTGATCAAGGCTGTTACGCACCAGGTGGGTCAGCGGATCGATAATGCGTTCGATGAGGCTCTTATCGAGCTCGGTTGAGCTACCAATTTGCGTCAACTCAACCTGCTTGCCCAGCTTGCTCGCCAGGTCACGCACCAGACGTGGGAAACGGCTGAACACATATTCCATCGGCATCATGCGGATAGACATCACCGATTCCTGAAGGTCGCGGGCATTGCGTTGCAACTGCCCCATGCTGGTAATCAAATCACCGTGAGAAACCGGGTCGAGTGCATTTGAGCGCTGTGCCAGCATTGACTGGGTGATAACCAGTTCACCGACCAGGTTAATCAGCTGATCGACCTTTTCAACCGCCACGCGGATACTTGTCGATTCGTTGCTGCGGGCCGCCGGTTTTTCACGTTCAACTCGCGCAACGGGTACTGAACTGTTAACCGCTACCGCAAGCGGTAATTCGACCGGTGCGGCAACCAATTCTTCAACCATCGGCTCGGCTTCAGCCACCGCCGAAACGGTGGAGAATTCAATCTGATCGGCCTCAATGACAAAACACAGCACGGCAACAATGTCGTCCTGATTCACATCGCCATCGATAATTGCCGTCAGCGAGTCGGCCGTTTTGCTGACCTGGCTTAAGGTCGCCAGATTGCCCAGCTCCTCTTCCAGCATCTCCGGTTCACCTGACTTCAGGCGAGTTAGCATAATCTGCGTTTTACCGCTCTCCATCGGAGTCTGCACGTCTTCCGCTTCTTGTTGCGGGCTATTTGCCACCACGCTCAGTCGGGCGTTGCCAGCGATGGGTGGGACGCTTTCGCCTTTTGCCTCCAGCGCCAGCTGGCGCAGGGCATTGCAGATATATTCGAAGCTGGCAGCATCCGGTTCGGTGGAGCTTTTATAGGCGTCGAGCTGTTCCTGCATAATATCTTTGGTTTCCAAAAACAGGTTGATAATATCGGTGTTAAGCTGCATTTCGCCACGCCGGGCTTCATCCAGCAGGTTTTCCATCAGGTGCGTGGTTTCCTGCAAAATAGTGAAGCCAAACGTGCCGGCCCCGCCCTTAATCGAGTGCGCCGCGCGGAAAATCGCGTTCAGCTGTTCAGCGTCAGGGTCATCCACCACCAGGTTCAGCAGATGCTGTTCCATATCGGCCAGCAGTTCGTCGGCCTCATCAAAAAATGTTTGATAAAAATCGCTGATATCCATGCTCACGCTATCACCTCGAGTCGGGTTGTGGCGGCGTAGTGCCAGCCGCTGCTGAAGAGGCATTCGGCGACTGTAATACGCTTAAAGGTTCATTCTGGCTCTCGGCATTCTCATGGAGAATGGCCTGTTCAGCCTGGTTATTCAGCACCAGCAGGCTAATGCGACGGTTAATCGCATCGCCGCCGCCGCGTGCCGATAGGCGCATCGAGTTTGACATCCCGATTACGCGTAAAACTTTGCCGTCATCCAGCCCGCCAGCCACCAGCTCGCGACGCGAGGCGTTGGCGCGATCTGCCGACAGTTCCCAGTTGCTGTAGCCACGCTCACCCGTCGCGTACGGGTAATCATCAGTATGGCCGGAAAGACTGATTTTATTCGGGATCTCGTTAAGTACCGGGGCAATACCGCGCAGAATATCGCGCATATACGGTTCAACCTCGGCGCTACCGGTTTTAAACATCGGGCGGTTCTGGCTATCGATAATCTGAATACGCAGTCCTTCCTGCACCAGATCGATCTTCAGGTGCGGACGCAGCGCACGCAGTTTGGGATCGGCCTCAATCAGCTGATCCAGCTCACCGCGAATACGCTTTAAACGGTTCACTTCCATCCGTTTTTTCAGCTCATCGATGTTCGGCTGCTTGCGCACCTCGCCTTGCTGCTGGGTCACATCGTCGCCGCCGCCGGGAATCGGGCTGTCGCTGTTCGCCATCCGCGGCCCGCCGGTAATGGCGGTCGCCAGCGGCGTACGGAAGTATTCGGCAATCTGGATAAGCTCTTTCGGACTGGAGATAGAGATAAGCCACATCACCAGAAAGAACGCCATCATTGCGGTCATAAAGTCGGCATAAGCAATTTTCCACGACCCATGCGCGCTGCCGTGTGATTTATGCTTACGCCGTTTGACGACGACAATGGGATGCGATTGGTTTTTCATGCGTCCTCGGTGGTCGTTTGCTGCTGGCCTGCCGGGTTACGTACCGCGCGCACGTGTTCTTCCAGTTCGATAAACGAAGGACGTTCGCTGCTGTAGAGCGTTTTACGCCCAAACTCAACGGCAATCGGCGGAGCGTAACCGTTAAGATTGGATAACAGCGTGATTTTGACGCACTGCATCATCTTGGTCGTTTCCGCGCTTTTCTGCCGTAGAACGCTGGCCAGAGGCGAAACGAAGCCGTAAGCCAGCAGAATACCGAGGAACGTCCCCACCATCGCGTGGGCAATCAACGCCCCGAGCTCCGCCGCAGGGCGATCCGCTGACCCCAACGCGTGCACTACCCCCATGACCGCCGCAACGATACCGAACGCCGGCAGCGAGTCACCAACCAGCGCCAGGCTATTAGCCGGGACTTCACTTTCGCTTTCATGGGTTTCGATTTCTTCATCCATCAGCGCTTCAATCTCGAAGGTGTTCATGTTGCCGCTGATAATCAGACGCAGGTAATCGACAATAAATTCGAGCATCACCGAATCGGCCAGGATACGCGGGTAGCTGGCAAAAATTTCACTCTCTTTCGGATTTTCGATATCCCGTTCCAGCGAAAACATCCCTTGCTGGCGCGATTTGGCCATCAGGCGATAGAGCAGCGCCAGCAGGTCCATATACATGCTTTTGGTGTACTTCGAGCGGCGGAACAGCAAAGGCAGCGCCTTCATCGTCCCCTTGATGGCTTTACCGTTGTTACCCACGATAAATGCGCCGACCCCCGCCCCGCCGATAATGATCAGCTCAGCCGGTTGATACAGTGCCCCAAGGTGTCCGCCGGTCATCATGTAACCGCCGAAAACTGTCCCCAAAACAACCAGGTAACCTATTAAGATAAGCACGCTATCATCCTTCCACTGTTGACTAAGAGAGGAGACAGATGAGGTATTTCACCCGATTATGGGTAAAAAAAAGCAGCGGCCTGAAGACCGCTGCTGGAGTGTTTAATCCACGTTACGTGGGGTTAAACAGCTTGCCCTATCTGTTCATCCAGCAGTTGTGGATTACTATCGGCAAGATCGCTGGAAAGTTTACGTCTTTTTACTGCTCGTGATGGTGGCTGGCACAGGCTGCAGACAAAGCTACCCGCAGGCTGGTGTGCATGAGTCACAAAATTGCCGCCACAGGAATGGCAGCTAGAAAGTTCAAGCAGTCCGCTTTCAACAAAACGGACCAGAGTCCATGCGCGAGTCAGGGCTAATAGTGGCCCTTCGTCCTGCTGAGGACACTGTTCAAGATAGAGACGGTAAGCTTTAATCACGGCATCAACGCCAGAGCATTGACCGCTTTTGAGTAAGAACTGCCAGGCATTGCAGAACATGGAGGAGTGGATATTCTGTTCCCATGTCATAAACCAGTCCGTGGAAAATGGCAGCATTCCCTTCGGCGGCGGGCTGCCCCGCAGCTCTTTGTAGAGTTTAATCAGACGACCACGACTGAGCTGAGTTTCACTTTCCAGCATCTGCAAACGAGCACCCAGCGTAATCAGCTCCATCGCAAGCTGTATATCGCGGGCTTCCTGAACAATGCTTTTTTCGCTCATCGTCAGGCCCTTTTCTTACGGGCAGGTTCGCCTGAGCCGCTGGCTTCATTCAGCAATCTGGTGGAGAGCAGAATGCCAGTGTGAATCTGCTGCAGATCATCAACACGTGACTCTTGCGTGAGGCGGGTAATGGTTTGGGCGTTATCAAAGCGGAACTGACAAACCAATTGGTTAGTTTCCGCCAGCTTCACCATCTGCGGAAGCGTCAGCTCCCTGAGGACTTTTGCCATCTCCTCGTTGATACCGAGGCGAAACATAGCTGAAGCCTTATCCTGACCAATCAAACGCTGTGCAAGAAGCAGATAAGACAAATTAATGTCATAGATGTGCTTTAGCAACTCGGATGTATGCATTTTCCCCATCCCGAATAACCAATTAGTACTTTTATGCGGTCAAACCGCATACCCCGTGATGTCGTCGGGCAAGGCCCGATAAAAAAATGAATCGGTCGAAATGCATGGCCAATCAGGCAAATCTTTCTGCGTCATTATCGGGTTGTGATTTAACTTATGACCCGACAACTCTAACCATTTCTTACAATTTACTAAGATTTTTCCTAATTCGACGCAACTTTACTCGCCAGATGTGACACATACAATGTTACTTCACTGTTAATTTGAAATTTATGTGATCTCCGTCACAAAATCAAATCGTATTTTTGGCCTCAATCTATCAGCCCCCTTTGTATTTTGACCAATAAACGAGCAGTTAAAGCGGCGTTTTATTCCACCCTAACGGATATTCATTCACTGAAATTATTAAACTGTCATTTCGATTTTGCGACTTTAGTGACGTCATTTGCGAAAAAATTATCACAGATCATACTTTCATCTGATATACAAAATTCATCGCAAATTCAATAAATTGAAACATCACGACATTCATCACAAATTAATTTGCATGTTATTTACTTTTGATTAACATCAATTCAGCATAAATTAAATGTTTATGCGGTATTTTGATTACATCATATATCCACACATGCTTATGCATTCTGTCTATATTTCGCACAATCATTCGCATAAAATTTGCTTATGTATTAGATTAAGTTATAAGCAGCGATATTCCGTCTAACTCTTGCGAGTCTGACGTAAAAAGAGTAAGAGATGAAAGATAGTGTGTGTATTTTTCAAGCAAGGAGGTCTGATGTCTTACTCACATCTTTTAGTGGCCGTAGCGCCCACACCAGAAAGCCATGAGTTGCTAAGGAAAGCCGTTGCTATTGCGCGACCGGAAAATGCTCGCGTCAGCATGATTACGCTTGCCACCGATCCCGAGATGTATAATCAACTAGCCGCGCCGATGATGGAAAGCCTGCGTGAATTGATGCACGAAGAGACTCTACAGTTTTTGCAAACCCTGGCCGATGGTGCCGACTACCCTATCTGGAAAAGCCAAATCGCCTCCGGTGAATTGTGCGATCACGTAAAAGCATTCTGTCAGAACCATCAAGTCGACCTGGTTATCTGCGGCAACCATAACCAAAGCTTCTTTTCGCGCGCAACCTGTTCGGCGAAAAATATCGTCGGCAATTGTGGCGTAGACGTATTATTAGTGACACTGTAACAAACCAGCTGGTTTGAGGCGTCGCAGGGAATTCCCGGCGGCGTCCTGGCCTGACCGGGTGGCATCATTAGTTGTGCGCCCATACCTTATCCGACATCGGGCACGAAGACGCCGGGATAACTCCCCGGCGTTGGCAGGCTATTCAGACACTCTGTTTCGCTTTCTGTTTGTAGCGGTCGAAAATTACCGCAGCCAGCAGAATCAACCCACGCACCACATACTGGGAGAATGGCGAAATGTTGAGTAAGTTCATCGCATTCTCGACGGTACCCAGAATTAAAATCCCGGCCACGACATAAGAGATTTTACCAATCCCCCCTTTCAGCGACACGCCCCCTAATACGCAAGCAGAGATGACAATCAGTTCATAGCCAATCGAGGTCATCGGCTGGCCGCTGGTCATACGCGACGCCAGAATGATCCCGGCAGCTGCGGAGACCAGACCGGAGAGAACAAAGATAATAATCTTGGTCCGCACCACCGGTACACCAGCCAGTCGTGCCGCTTCTTCATTACCGCCAATCGCCAGCGTATTGCGGCCAAAGGTGGTTTTATTCAGCAGCAGACCGAAGATAATCAGGCACCCTACCGTCAGCCAGATTGGCGCCGGCAGCCCCAGCCAGTTGGCGTAACCGAGGGCAAAGAAGCGCTCATCTTCAATCCCAACGGCTTTACCATCGGAGATGATATAGGCGAGACCGCGTACTATCTGCATGGTGGCGAGCGTCGTAATCAGCGCATTGATTTTAAGTCTCGCAATCACGAAACCATTAATAAGCCCACTCACTGCGCCGAGCAGCAGACCGGCAAATACGCCAATCCACAGGCTTTCGGTGGCATTAATCACCACCGCCGTCGTCACCCCCGCACAGGCGATAACCGACGCGACCGAGAGGTCAAAATCTCCGGAGGCCAGACAAAATAGCATCCCGCAGGCGACCATTCCCGACATCGAAATCGCCAGTCCAAGCCCTTTCATATTGATAAAAGAAGCAAAGTTCGGCACAAAAATGGCGCAGCAGATAAACAGCACGGCAAAGACGACCAGCATGCCGTATTGATCCCAGATACGGCTTAAGCTCAGTGATGAGCTGCGAGCGCCAGGTGTAGTAACAGATGACATCATAATCTCCTTACTCAGGCGACAGCCTGACTAACTTTAGGCATTGCCAGGCTCAGCGCCTGCTGTTCATTAGCGCTCTCATGCTGCAGTTCGCCGGATATTTCACCTTCACGCATCACCACGATGCGGTCAGCAACGCCCAACACTTCCGGCAGGTCGCTTGAGGCAAACAGTACGGCCACACCGGAGGTCGCCAGCGCGTAAATGACGTTATAAATTTCATGCTTCGCCCCTACGTCGATCCCGCGCGTTGGCTCATCAAGCAAAATGACCTTCATATCCTCCGACAACCAGCGCCCGAGAATAGCCTTTTGCTGATTTCCACCGGAGAGATTCATGATCAACTGCTGCGCTCCCGGCGTTTTAATATTTAACGATTGGATATGGTGATCGGCGTTGGTCGCTTCCCACTCGTTATTGATAACGCACCCAGCACGAATATGTTTGCGCCTGGCGCTGATGTTGATATTGTCGCGCACCGAATGCACCGGAATGATGCCCTCGGCTTTACGGTCTTCCGGGCACAGCATCATTCCCGCACGGATGGCCTGCGCGGGTTTATCAATCGTGACTCGCTGGCCGTCGATATAAATATCGCCGCCGGTTATCTTCGTGCCGCCAAAGATCCCTTTCATCAGCTCGCTTCGCCCGGCGCCCACCAGCCCAAACAGGCCAACGATTTCGCCGCTGCGCACCGACAGTGAAATAGGCGTGCGCACTCCCGGCGCTTTCACCTGTTCCAGACGCAGCCGCTCTTCGCCGTAATCACGCGGCTGCCAGCCATAAATATCGCCGATATTCCGCCCGACCATCGCCTGAACCAGGCGGTCATGGCTGACTTCCTGCATATCGTCAAAGGTGCAAACATAGCGGCCATCTTTAAACACAGTAATGGCATCGCTGATTGCGAAGATCTCTTCCATGCGGTGCGAGACATAGATGATCACTCGCCCCTCTTTACGCAGCTCGCGGATCACCCGGAAAAGGTTATCGATCTCGCGCGCAGACAGCGAACTGGTAGGCTCATCAAAGGCGATAACCTTCGCGTTACGCGCCAGCGCTTTTGCAATTTCCACCATCTGCCATTGGCCGATGGAGAGATATTTCAGCGGGGTATCTGGGTCAATATCCAATCCCAGATGTTCAAGCTGCAGGCGTGCTTCATAGTTCAATAGTGACCGGTTAACGATCCCGCCGCGGCTCGGTAACTGCCCGAGGTAGATATTTTCGGCGACGGTCATCTCCGGAATAAGATGCAGTTCCTGGTAAATAATGGCGACACCCGCGTTCAACGCCGCGGTGGTATCAGCAAAAGAAATCTCTTCTCCACGCAGTGCGAGGGTACCCGAGGTCGGGGAATAATTGCCGCTGAGTATTTTCAGCAGCGTCGACTTACCGGCACCGTTTTCGCCCATCAACGCATGCACCTGGCCGCTATAGCAATCGAAGCTAATATCGGACAGCGCTTTGACGCCGGGGAACGTTTTGCAAATACCGTGAAAAGAGAGATAAGGGGCAGACTGTTGCATGGCAACCTCCACAATCAACTATCCTTCTCCCCCCGCCTGGCGGGAGGAGAACCATCAGGACTCAGAGGCCTTTTTTCGCCAGTTCTTCTTTGAAGTTGTCACGGGTGATCAGCACAACGTCAGTGACTGCGGTGAATTTTGGCGGTTCTACGCCTTTTTGCACCCAGTTGTACAGCAGTTCGCTGGTTTTATAGCCGTGAATATCCGGGCTTGGCAGCAGAGAGCCAAAGAACCCGGTCGCCTGTGCTTTTGACAGTTCGTTGACTGCATCCACGCCGTTGATACCAATACCAATCACGTTGGCCGCTTTAAAGCCCTGACCTTCCGTAGCACGCACGCCACCCAGGACGGTGTTATCGTTCATACCGATAATCAGCCACTGCTTCACTTCAGGGTGCTGAACCAGCAGCGAGTTACCGGCATCGAATGCGCCGGGGATATCATTAGATTTGGTCGGGATCTTGTAGATTTGTTTTTCCGGGAAGCCTGCGGCTTTAATCGCATCCATCGAGCCCGTAGTGCGACGACGTGCGGTATCCAGTTCGTCTGCGGTAATCGCCATCACGCCGGTGGTTTTCACATCCCAGCCGCGTTTTTGCATCTCTTTATAGAGTTCCTGTCCCTGACGAGCCCCAATTTCACTTGCCGCCATCATCACCAGCGGCACGGTATCCATCGGTTTGCCTTTGGCATTGACGAACTGATCATCGACGGTGATGACCTTCATGTCATAGCTACGCGCCTTCGCCACGATTGCCGGCCCCAGTTTCGGGTCAGGCGTACAGATAACAAAACCTTTCGCCCCGCTTGCTGCCAGGCTATCAATGGCATTCAGCGTTTTTTCACCATCGGGAACGGCAATTTTAACCACATCAAAGCCGAGATCTTTCCCCGCCTTATCGGCAAATTTCCATTCTGTCTGGAACCAGGGTTCTTCCGGTTGTTTCACTAAAAAGCCTAGTTTCAGATTTTCAGCCATAGCTGATTGTGACATAACCGCCGCCAGCCCGATGGCCGCCAACGCTTTGGTAAATTTGTGCATGGTTAACTCCAGCCTTAATGTTCTTTTATGTAGGGAAAATCAGACAATCGATTTAATTAGACATAAAACAAAGTATTAGCTGTTTTACTTACAGCGTTAACGTTGTTGAAACATTAATAGCCCGGAATTGATTTTCCATTAGAGAGCGGCATCACACCGCAGAATTACAGTAAAGTGATACATAGATTCAGCAGATAATTACATATCGAGAAGCGCGAATTGTCTGACAATTCGCGCTAATGTGTTGCCAGGATATATCCACTCATCGCTGAAATATCCTGGACGTCAGGTCAAACGAGGGACTACCAGCGGTAATAAATATGATCGGCGTGTTCGCGTACCGGGTCTTCGTTACCTAACAAACGTGCCGCAATGGTAAATGCAAAATCAAAAACATGACCAAAACCTTTGCCGCTAATCAGATTGCCGTCTTCAACAACCGGTGCATCAACGTATTCGCCATTTTTCACATCCTGCCATAAATCACCTGAGCAGACGTAGCGGCGATCTTTAAGCAAATCATTCCCCGCCAACACGCGCGCGGCAGCAGAGCAGATTGGGCAAATAAGTTTATTGGCCGCATCATGCGCCGCAACAAATTTAATAACATCAGGATTTGCCGCCAGATTGACGCTTCCCTGTGGGCCACCCGGCAGCACAATCGCGTCGTACAGAGTATCGAGACGTTCTGCCAGCGTTGCGTCCGCCACCATCGGAATGTCGTGATAGCTCACAACCGCACGAGATTCCGCGCACGAAACCAGTTCGACACCGATATGCAGACGGCGCAGAATATCGATAGTGACAATCGCTTCCCCTTCCTCAAAACCAGGGGCTAGCAATACTGCAACCTGTTTCATTTTAACTCCTGTAAATTCATATCAATATAGTCCCCCCAGGATGACAAAACGGAGGGAACTTTGCACATGCTAAAATAGCGTGAACATAATCCTCTTGCCTGCCGCAATCAAAAATGATCTAAAACAAATTTAACGTCACTGCAATATTTTACTGATTCATAAAAAAACACGATACATAAATTAAAATTATTATTGTTAATGTATCATTCATATCAAACATTACTAAACACATCTATCAAATAGGTTTGTCGAATGATTATTATCGACACAGATCACATTTTTCAGTGCACATGATGTAATATCAATCCAATACATTAACAAAATTTATGGATGCGATAATGAACAGTTATAATTGCTATTATTTATGTCGATATTAATATTAAATACTGAATAATAAGCCAATTTCAATATCTGTTGTAACGAAACGTAAAAAGCGGCCTATAAGAGTTTTCTTACATTCGCTCAAAGAGTATTCTTTTTAGAGCCGGAGTTACTCTATATTTCGGTCATGCATGAGGACTGCAGATAATATGTAGTCACACTCAAACGCGGAAATAGCGCATGGTTAGCGGCTATTAAGAACTATGCGATATCACGCGTATCGTTCCTACCCAGTAATAAGGACATTTATATGGCAGTTTTGGGAATGGTTCAAAAGCTTAATGCTCAGATGAATCTTGAGTTTTATGCATCTAATCATTATTTGCGTTTGAGCGAGTGGTGCTCAGAACATCGGCTGAACGGAACGGCGACGTTTCTACGTGCTCAAGCACAGTCCAGCGTAACGCAAATGATGCGTGTGTTCGATTACATGAAGAAATCCGGCGCCTATCCGGTGGTAAAAGCCTTTGTTGCCCGCGAAGATAAATGCGCAACCCTTGAAGATCTTTTCATCAAAACCATCGAAGATCATGAACAACGCACATCAACGCTGTCGGAACTCGCCCAGGAAGCGAAAGTGCTTCAAGACGATAGTACCCTGAGCTTCCTGAACGCGCTGGAAGAAGAGCAGGAACAGGATGGTATCTTACTGAAGACGATTCTGGATGAAGTCCGTAGCGCGCGTAAAGCCGGTCTGTGTATCCAGCAAACTGACCAGCACCTGCTGAACGTGATGACCCACCAGCAGCATTAATTTACCCAGCAAGGGCGTTTTGAGCGCCCTTACCGTTCAGTCTTCAGGATACTGAAGACTGCCTACCGACTAGTGCGCGGCTTCCTGCGGCGTAAACTTCAGCTCAATCAGAGCAATCGCTTTTTGAATCGCCCGCTGCGTCACCGGATCGGCACCAGCCGGATGGGTGGCGAAATTAATCGATTTCAGTTGTGATGCCATCTTATCGCGCACTTCAACCGGAGCGATCACGTCAATAACGTCGAGGATCTGCTTGATAACGAGCTGACAGGCAACCACATCGGAAACCAGTTCATCGTCAGGGGTGAGGTTCTGGGACATTTTTTGCTCCTATTTTGCGGAGCGTAATAGTAACCTACTTTTGCAGAAGATAAAAAAACCTGCCGTGGCAGGTTTTTTTTATCAGAACATAGCGCCAGGCGGTACGTCTTTGAAAGTTTTGCAGTAGTTTTCAAACATGCTTTTGAGGATTTTACGCATGCGCTGTTTCATAGTGACACTCCAGTTTTTTGTTATGCAGGTGTTACTGTCTATGGGCACATAATATGACACACATCACATAAATCAACCTATTTGTGATGAAAATCACATCGATTTCTTTGCGATTGTTATATTTATGATAATTTTGCTATAGAAATCTACCACTTACAGCCTCTACAAAACTTATAAATATTACGTATTTTTTTGATAGGGTAAGAAAAATGAGTGAGCCTCTCCAGGCCCAGGCGAGTCGCGGGGTATCCCCTGCGGCGCTGCTTGTGGCCGGTGCATTCTTTATGGAGTTCCTTGATGGGACGGTGATTGCCACCGCCTTGCCAGACATGGCGAAGACCTTCGGCGTCGAAGCTGTCGATCTGAATATCGGCATCAGCGCCTACCTGATCACCCTCGCAGTATTGATCCCTGCCAGCGGCTGGATAGCCGACCGCTTCGGCGCCCGCACCATCTTCAGCCTCGCGCTGGCTATTTTTACGCTCTCTTCGGTGTTTTGCGGGCTCGCCACCAGCGCCGACAGCTTTGTCGCCATGCGTATCCTTCAGGGCGTTGGCGGTGCACTTATGGTGCCAGTTGGTCGCCTCGCCGTACTGCGAACCACGCCTAAGCATCTGCTAATTACCGCCATTGCCACGCTTACCTGGCCGGCGCTCATCGCCCCGATTATTGGGCCACCGCTGGGGGGATTTATCACCAGCGTGGCCGACTGGCGTTGGATCTTCTTTATTAACGTCCCGCTGGGAATTATTGCCATCATTCTGGCGCTGCGAATTATTCCAAATATCCGCGAAGACGAACGTCGTCCTTTCGATCTGCCCGGCTTTTTGGCCACCTCGGTTTCGATGGTCAGTCTGGTCTACGCCATGGAACTGCTTGGCGCTGAGAAAATGCAGGCAGGTCTGGTTGTTGCGCTGCTGTTGCTTGGCGGTGCGACCTTCTATTATGCGCTACGCCATTTCCGCCGTAGTCCGTCACCAATGATCCGCATGGACGCCCTGCAGGTCCCTACCTTCCGGGTGACAATGTACGGCGGTTCACTCTTCCGTGCATCGATCAGTGCCGTCCCCTTCCTGCTACCGCTGCTCTTCCAGATTGGGTTTGGCATGGACCCATTCCATTCCGGGCTGCTGGTACTGGCGGTCTTCGTCGGCAATTTGACGATAAAACCCGCCACCACGCCGCTGATACGTTGGCTCGGTTTTCGTCGTCTGCTGTTGCTTAACGGTGCACTCAATGTGCTGGCACTTGTTGCCTGTGCCTTCCTGACGCCACAGACGCCGGTGTGGGCCATTATGCTGATATTGTATCTGGGCGGCGTATTCCGCTCTATCCAGTTTACCGGGGTGAGCACGCTGGCCTTTGCCGACGTCCCTTCCCCGCAGATGAGTTACGCCAACACGTTGTTCAGTACCGCTAGCCAGTTAGCTATCGGGTTGGGTATTACGCTGGGAGCAATTGGGATTCGTATCGGCGAGAAGATAAGTTCAGTATTTGATTTAAGCGCTATGCCGGGTATCAGCTTCCGTCTTGCTTTTCTGTTTATCGCGCTGATTTGCCTTATCGGCATGTTTGATACGCTGCACCTGACGCGAGATGCCGGCAGTTCGGTGTCGAAGAAAGTGAAGGCATAGACCCGGTACCTCGCATAAAAAAGGCAGCCTTTCGGCTGCCTTAGTCTCCCCAATACTACGACTTCGAATAACTTAGTTATTACGAATATAGTCGTCCATCTCGGTTTTCAGGTTATCGGATTTGGTACCGAAAATTGCCTGAACGCCGGAACCTGCAACCACAACACCCGCAGCGCCCAGTTTCTTCAGGCCAGCCTGATCCACTTTCGCTACATCGGCTACGCTAACGCGCAGACGGGTGATACATGCGTCGAGGTTAGTGATGTTTTCTTTACCACCGAAGGCTGCAATCAGCGCCGGAGCCATTTCACTGGTTGCAGTTGCTTTAGCATCTTCAGTGTTGTCTTCACGACCCGGAGTTTTCAGATCCAGTGCTTTAATCAGCACGCGGAAAACAACGTAGTAAACGATCGCATAGCAGATACCGACAATCGGGAACAGCCACAGTTTGCTGCTGTTACCGGACAGAACGATAAAGTCGATCAGACCGTGAGAGAACGAAGTACCGTCACGCATACCCAACAGAATACAGATTGGGAATGCCAGACCTGCCAGAATCGCGTGGATGATGTACAGGATCGGCGCAACGAACATGAAGGAGAACTCGATTGGCTCGGTAATACCGGTCAGGAACGAGGTCAACGCTGCGGAGATCATGATACCGCCCACTTTCGCGCGGTTTTCTGGTTTAGCAGAATGCCAGATAGCGATAGCTGCGGCTGGCAGACCGTACATTTTGAACAGGAAGCCGCCGGACAGTTTGCCCGCGGTTGGGTCGCCTGCCATGTAGCGAGGGATGTCGCCATGGAAGACCTGACCCGCTGCGTTGGTGTATTCCCCGATCTGCATCTGGAAAGGAACGTTCCAGATGTGGTGCAGACCAAATGGTACCAGGCAACGTTCAATGAAACCGTAGATACCGAACGCCACAACTGGGTTCTGGTACGCGGCCCACTGAGAGAAGGTCTGAATAGCAGTACCGATTGGCGGCCAGATAAAGGACAGCACGATACCCATGAAGATTGCAGTCAGACCAGAAATGATCGGAACGAAACGTTTACCGGCAAAGAAGCCTAGGTATTCTGGCAGCTTGATGCGGTAGAAACGGTTGAACATGTACGCTGCAATCGCACCCGCGATGATACCACCCAGAACACCGGTATCAGCCAGGTGTTTTGCGGCGATCTCTTCAGCCGGTAAATGCAGTACCAGCGGCGCAACCACAGCCATGGTTTTCACCATGATGCCGTAAGCCACGACCGAAGCCAGTGCGGATACACCGTCGTTATTGGTGAAACCTAATGCAACACCGATAGCGAAGATAAGTGGCATGTTAGCAAAAACAGAACCACCTGCTTCAGCCATAACATGAGAGACGACGGCTGGCAGCCAGCTGAAGTTTGCGGAACCGACGCCCAGCAGGATACCTGCGATAGGCAGCACGGAAACCGGCAGCATCAGCGATTTACCGACCTTCTGCAGGTTAGCAAATGCATTCTTAAACATAATTAGGAGTGCTCCTGAGTATTTGTACTTTTATCTACGTTTTCACGCATTAGTGAGTGGGGAGAGACTCACCAGGGGTCAGGGCATCTAAAGCGCCCTTTATTTATTACACAGAGTAAAATAATTCACTCCGTTTTTGTTTGACGGCTATCACGTTTCAAAGAGCTATGGCTGAAAAATTTAATCTTCTTTACATAAAGCATGTCTTCATGTTGCAGGATTAACATTCACCGCCACTTTTACGGCGGTGAACTGTACTCGCTTTAACCATTAATTACGAGCATTAAAATAAGCTATAAAATCAGCAAGATTGCAGGCGGGCGGGATCGATATGGAAGAGTCTGGCGAAGTTATCCGTTGTCTGCTGCGCCAGCTGTTCAACGCTCACACCCTTGAGTACCGCCATATATTCAGCAACGTCGCGCACCATCGCCGGCTGGTTCTCTTTGCCGCGATGTGGCACCGGTGCCAGATAAGGAGAATCGGTTTCAACCAACAGTCTGTCCAATGGGACATACCGCGCGGCCTCACGCAGTTGCTCCGCATTGCGGAAGGTCACAATCCCGGAAAATGAGATATAAAAGCCCATATCCAGCAGCTTACCCGCAGTCTCCGTGTCTTCAGTGAAACAGTGTAGTACACCGCCGCAATCCATCACTCCTTCTTCACGCAGGATATCCAGCGTATCGGCGCGCGCATCGCGAGTATGCACAATCACCGGCTTATTCAGCTCGCGGCCAATCTGGATATGCTGACGGAACGACAGCTGCTGCTGGGTTTTGGTTTCCGGTGTGTAGAAGTAATCCAGCCCGGTCTCACCCATCGCGACGACGCCCTCTTCCGCCGCCATACGACGCAGATCTTCCACATCGTACGCTTCATCCTGATTGAGCGGATGAACACCGCAGGAGAACACCACTTCCGGGCGCTCCCCTACCAGCTCACGCATCTGGCGATAGCCGGGTAAAGTGGTGGCAACCGCCAGCGCGAAACGAACGTCGCGCGCGGCGGCTTTCGCCATCACGTCGTCTACGTCTTTATGCAGGGATTGATAATCAAGGCCATCGAGATGGCAGTGGGAGTCGACTAAAAACATGGTGTCTCTCTTAGAAGTGAGATACTGGCAATATTGCGCCAGGTTGCAAATACTGTTCCCAGCGCAGCAGGCGCTCGGTGAGGATTAATTCGCGGTTCAGCCCGGTGACGCTTAACAACTGTTCGCGGCAGACGCAAGCATCAGCGACGATAGCCTGTAGACGCGAGGCCGACAGCGAATGGGCCAGTTGATTGACCAGCGCCAGATTGTCGGCATTGGTCAGTTGGCTAATGCGCTGTTGCTGTTTCAAGGCATCAAGCAGGAGCGAGGATAACCAGTGCAGGCGTTGCACCACGGAATCATGGTTCAACGCTGGTAAAAGCGCCAGCCAGTCACCGCTGTTTACGCTGCCGCTCAGGGCCTGGCACAATTTGTCGCGGGCAGACCAGGTCTCCTGCGCCAGCAGTTCCAGCGCCGCCGCGGGTGCATGATCGCAAAGGCGCAGCGCGGTCAGCAGCGTATCGCGTGAAGCGGAGATTTCTCGCTCCAGCCACGCCAGCGCATACTGCTCGCTCGGCGGGGCCAGATGATAAAGACGGCAGCGGCTGCGCATAGTCGCCAGCAAACGAGCAGGCTCTTCGCAGGCGAGTATGAACCAGGTATTTTTTGGCGGCTCTTCCAGCGTTTTTAATAACGCATTCGCGGCGGCCTCGGTGAGCTGCGTCGCGTCGGCAATCCATACAACCTTCGCGCCGCCCAGGCGGGCGTGCTCGTACAGCTTTTCACTGACGCTGCGCACCGCATCAATACCCAGAGTACTTTTGCCTTTTTCCGGCTGCAGCGCGTAGTAATCGGGGTGCGTCCCCGCCTGCATTAGTTGGCAGCTATGGCACTTGCCGCAGCTTTTCTGACCGTCAGGGGAATGACACATCAACAGGCGGGTAATGGCGTAAGCGAGCGAATCTGCGCCCATACCCGCACGCGCCTGAATCAGCAGCGCGTGGTGACCCCGTCCGGCCTGATAGCTTGCGGTAAGCTGTTCAAACGGTGGGCGTAACCACGGATACCATTTCATGCCTGCTGCTCCGCAACCCACGCAGTCACCGCCGCGCGGATATCGCTCATCACTTTCTCCAGCGACTGGGTGGCATCGATGGTGATAATGCTGTCATCGGCCGCTGCCAGTTCGAGATAACGCGCACGGGTACGATTGAAGAAGTTCAGCGATTCTTGTTCAATGCGGTCCAGGTCGCCGCGCGCACGGGCGCGTTTCAGACCGACTTCCGGCGTCACGTCGAGATAAATCGTCAGGTTGGGACGGAAATTACCCAGCACCGCATCACGCAGTGTAGCCAGCATCTGGCGGTCAATACCACGTCCACCGCCCTGATACGCCTGAGTCGACAGATCGTGGCGATCGCCGATAACCCATTGGCCTTTGGCCAGCGCCGGTTTGATAACGCTATCCACCAACTGCACGCGTGCGGCGTAAAACATCAGGACTTCCGCTTTATCGGTAATCACTTCATCGCCAACCGACTTAATATCCAGCACCAGGCTACGCAGCTTCTCAGCCAACACGGTGCCGCCCGGTTCACGGGTAAACAGCAGGTCGTTGATGCCCAGCTCACGCAGCGTTTCGACGACAACATCCCGCGCGGTGGTTTTACCCGCTCCTTCCAGTCCTTCAATGACGATGTAATTACTGCGCATTTTTATCCTTTAGCACTTTCAGGTAATCCTGCACCGACCGGTTATGGCTCGCAAGATTGGTATTAAATGTATGTCCACCTTTGCCGTCCGCCACAAAATAGAGATACGGCGTTTTCGCCGGATGCGCGGCAGCATTCAGCGACGCTTCACCCGGATTGGCAATGGCACCCGGCGGCATGCCGGCAATAGTGTAGGTATTATACGCGGTTGGCGTCTCAAGGTCTTTACGCGAGAGTTTGCCATTGTAGCTTTCGCCCATCCCGTAGATGACGGTCGGGTCGGTTTGCAGGCGCATGCCAATCCGCAGACGGTTGATAAATACCGAGGCAACACGGTCACGCTCTTCGGCTACCGCCGTCTCTTTTTCGATAATCGACGCCATGGTAACGAGCTGGTTTTTATCGTGGTACGGCAGATTATCTGCTCGCCCGTCCCAGATTTTATCGACCTGGGCGACCATTTTCTGGTGCGCACGCTTGAGAATAGCCACATCGCTGGTGTTCGCGGTATACATCCAGGTGTCAGGCCAGAACCAGCCTTCTACCCATTCAGGGTTGTCCAGCTTCAGCGCCTGCGCCACCGTGGCGTAGGTATCGTCGCTCAGTGTGTGTTTAATGTACGGTGATTCGCGCAGCTGTTTGAGATAGTCGCTCAAGCGCATCCCTTCGACAAAACGCAGCGGGAACTGTGCTTCTTTACCGCTGGCCATCAGTTGTAGCATTTCGCGGACGGTCATTTGCGGCGTGATACGGTAGGTCCCGGCCTTAAAGTGCGAAAGCTCAGGCTCAAGGCGCAGTAACCACTGGAAAACACGCGGGCGGTTCAGCACCTTCTCCGCGTAGAGCTGGTCGCCTAGCGCCAGACGTCCGGTGCCAGGCTTCAGCGTAAAGATGGTTTCGTCTTTAATCAGCAGCGCACTGTCCGCCAGCTGTCGAACCTTCCACATGCCCACACCGGCGGCAACGCCGAGGACAACCAACACTAACAGGACAAAGCGTAACATTTTCTTCATGCTAATCAGACGACTCACAAAGTGGGGCTAAAAATTGGTAGAGTTCGCGGGCAGGCCACTGCTGCTCCGCATAGCGCTGCACTGGAATAACCGGCATCAGCGCGTTACACATCAGAACTTCATCCGCCTGGCTTATCGCCGCCAGCGGTGCGTTGACTTCGACAACGCGATACGGCGAGCGTGCCAGCGTCGCCATAATAAACTGGCGCATAATGCCGTTCACTCCGGCGCTATCGAGGCGCGGCGTGTACACTTCTTGTCCACAGCGCCAGAATAAATTAGCGGCACAGCATTCCGTAAGCCACCCGTCGCTGTCAAGAACAAGGGCCTCATCGGCATCCGTCTGCTCAAGATGAGTACGAATTAGCACCTGTTCAAGGCGATTGAGATGCTTAATTCCTGCGAGGTACGGATTACGCCCCAGCGTTACCGGGCTGAGCGCGAGCGTAACCCCGGTAGCCTTCCAGTGAGTATAGTGGGCTGGTGTCGCCGAGGTAGAGAGAATTCGCGTGGGTGAAGCACAGGCGCTGCCGCTATAGCCGCGCCCGCCGGGTCCACGGCTGATAATCACTTTAAGCACGCCGTCGCGCTGTTCACTTGCCAGCGCAGACATCTCCTGGGCCAGAATCTGCCAGTCGCTAAAAGCAATAGAGAGGCGCTCGCAGGCCAGCTGTAGACGGCCGATATGCGCGGCCAGTTGCTGTACCCTCCCCTCGACAATGCGAGCGGTGGTAAAACTGCCGTCGCCAAACTGCGTTGCACGGTCAGTGACCGCGAGGGTATTTTGTTCAAGGCCATTAATTAAGAACATAGCGGCTCCTTATCGATGGTCGGGTAGTTTCGCAAGATGGAACCCGTTGAACAAGCAGAGAAAGCCGAATAAAAAAAGGCCCGACAAGCGGGCCTTAATCTTTTCGTTATCTGACCACATCAAGGCGACCAGATAATCAGGCTCAGATCTTTTTAAAGATCAGTGAACCGTTGGTACCACCAAAGCCGAAGGAGTTACACAGGGTGTACTCCAGGCCGCTAACCTGACGCGCTTCATGAGGTACAAAGTCCAGATCACAACCTTCATCCGGGTTATCCAGGTTGATGGTTGGCGGGACGACCTGATCGCGCAGGGCCAGGATAGAGTAGATAGATTCTACTGCACCCGCAGCACCCAGCAGGTGGCCGGTCATTGACTTGGTGGAACTGACCATCACGCGGCTTGCGGCGTCGCCGAAAACAGACTTAACGGCCTGTGTTTCTGCTTTGTCGCCAGCAGGCGTTGAGGTGCCGTGGGCATTCACGTAGCCAATCTGGCCCGCTTCAATACCAGCATCGCGAATGGCATTAACCATCGCCAGCGCAGCACCCGCACCGTTTTCCGGTGGTGAGGTCATGTGGTACGCATCGCTACTCATGCCGAAGCCAACGACTTCTGCATAAATTTTCGCGCCGCGTTTTTTCGCGTGTTCGTACTCTTCCAGTACAACCATGCCTGCACCGTCGCCCAGTACGAAGCCATCACGCTCTTTATCCCACGGACGGCTTGCCGCCTGAGGATTATCGTTACGCGTAGACAGCGCACGTGCGGCACCAAAGCCACCCACGCCCAGCGGGGTACTGGCTTTTTCTGCACCACCGGCAACCATGGCATCCGCATCACCATAAGCGATAATACGCGCAGCCTGTCCGATGTTGTGCACACCGGAAGTACATGCGGTTGCGATAGAGATGCTTGGACCACGCAAACCGAACATGATGGTCAAGTGACCTGCCACCATGTTAACAATCGTTGATGGAACGAAGAACGGGCTAATCTTACGCGGGCCACCGTTTACCAAAGAGGTATGGTTTTCTTCGATAAGACCGAGACCGCCAATACCGGAGCCGATAGCGGCGCCAATACGGTGAGCGTTCTCTTCCGTAATCTCGAGGCCAGAATCCTGCATGGCCTGCCAGCCTGCAACAATTCCATATTGAATGAAGGCATCCATCTTGCGCTGTTCTTTGCGCGAGATAATGTCATCACAGTTAAAATCCTTTACTAAGCCAGCAAATTTGGTTGCATAGGCGCTAGTATCGAAATGGTCGATCAGGCTGATGCCACTCTGACCGGCAAGGAGAGCTTTCCAGGTAGACTCTACGGTATTGCCGACAGGAGACAACATGCCCAGTCCGGTCACAACTACACGACGCTTAGACACGTTTGTCCTCCAGGGAGGGATAAAATAGATACTTGTGGGACAAAAAGATAAAACTCAGGCGGTCGAATGACCGCCTGGAGATGTTCACTTACGCCTGGTGACCGTTGATGTAATCAATGGCAGCCTGAACAGTAGTAATTTTCTCAGCTTCTTCGTCCGGAATCTCAGTATCAAACTCTTCTTCCAGAGCCATTACCAGCTCAACGGTGTCAAGAGAATCTGCGCCCAGGTCTTCAACGAAGGAAGCATTGTTGGTCACTTCTTCCTGCTTAACGCCCAGCTGTTCGCCGATGATTTTCTTAACGCGTTCTTCGATAGTGCTCATACTCTTAAATTTCCTATCAAAACTCGCTTTCGCGATGGTTTTCGTAGTGTATAAAATGTTGAAAAATTTGCAACTAAATCCCGGCAGGTCATACCACGATTTTACGCTATTTTGCGGGTTTTTGCCCTCATAACGCAAATCATTTTGCACTAATCATACTCAGACATACGTAGATTGCCCGTTGTCTGAGCACTTTGTGCAAAACACGGTCAGACCATATACATCCCGCCGTTCACGTGCAACGTTTCACCAGTGATGTAACTTGCTTCATCGGAGGCCAAAAATGCAACCGCGTTAGCGATTTCATTCGGAGAGCCGAGGCGCCCCGCAGGCACAGCCGCCAGAGTACCCGCACGCTGCTCATCAGTCAGCGCACGCGTCATGTCCGTTTCAATAAAGCCCGGAGCAACAACGTTTACAGTAATACCGCGTGACGCAATTTCACGCGCCAGAGATTTACTGAAGCCGATCAGACCCGCTTTCGCCGCAGCGTAGTTAGCCTGACCCGCATTTCCCATGGTACCAACCACAGAACCGACAGTGATAATACGCCCATGACGCTTTTTCATCATAGCGCGCATTACCGCTTTTGACAGACGGAAAACAGATGACAGGTTGGTTTCGATAATATCGTTCCACTCATCATCTTTCATGCGCATTAACAGGTTATCACGAGTAATCCCGGCATTGTTGACCAGAATGTCGACTTCGCCAAATTCCGCACGAATTTTTTCCAGAACAGTTTCAATAGATGCTGGGTCGGTCACATTCAACATCAGACCCTTACCATTCGCACCCAGATAATCGCTGATTGCCTGCGCGCCGCTTTCGCTGGTCGCAGTGCCGATAACTTTTGCGCCGCGAGCGGCCAGTGTTTCAGCGATTGCGCGGCCAATACCGCGGCTTGCACCGGTTACTAGTGCAATTTTACCTTCAAAGCTCATGCTGTCCTCTTTTATTGCGCAAGTGCCGCTGACAGCGCAGTTGGCTCGTTAATCGCCGATGCTGTCAGGGTATCAACAATACGTTTGGTCAGACCGGTCAGAACTTTACCCGGGCCAACTTCATACAGGTGCTCTACGCCCTGGGATGCCATAAACTCAACGGTTTTGGTCCACTGAACCGGGCTGTACAGCTGACGAACCAGCGCATCGCGAATCGCGTTTGCGTCGGTTTCGCACTTCACATCGACGTTATTTACCACTGAAATAGTCGGTGCGCTAAAGGTGATTTTTTGCAGCTCAGCGGCCAGTTTTTCCGCCGCAGGCTTCATCAGCGCACAGTGGGACGGCACGCTTACCGGCAGCGGCAGCGCACGCTTAGCGCCCGCAGCTTTACAGGCAGCGCCCGCGCGTTCAACCGCTTCTTTGTGACCGGCGATAACCACCTGGCCCGGAGAGTTGAAGTTAACCGGAGAAACAACCTGCCCTTCGGCAGACTCTTCGCAAGCTTTGGCGATGGATGCATCGTCAAGACCGATGATTGCGGACATGCCGCCGGTGCCTTCTGGTACCGCTTCCTGCATGAACTTGCCACGCATTTCAACCAGGCGTACCGCGTCAGCAAATGGGATCACGCCTGCGCAAACCAGCGCAGAGTATTCGCCAAGGCTATGGCCAGCCAGCAGCGCTGGCGCTTTGCCACCCTGCTGTTGCCACAAACGGAACAGCGCAACGGAAGCCGTCAGCAGCGCTGGCTGAGTTTGCCAGGTTTTGTTCAGTTCTTCCGCCGGGCCCTGCTGGGTCAATGCCCACAGATCGTAGCCCAGAGCAGCCGAAGCTTCATGAAAAGTTTCTTCAATAACCGGATAGGTCGCTGCCAGTTCAGACAACATCCCTACCGCTTGAGAACCCTGTCCCGGGAACACAAAAGCGAATTGCGTCATTTTTTTATCCTTGTACTTAGAAACGAACCAGCGCAGAGCCCCAGGTGAAACCACCACCGAAAGCTTCCAGCAGCACCAGCTGACCGCGTTTAATGCGGCCATCGCGGACGGCTTCGTCAAAGGCGCACGGTACGGAAGCAGCGGAGGTGTTACCGTGACGATCAAGCGTCACCACCACGTTGTCCATCGACATACCGAGTTTCTTCGCGGTCGCGCTGATAATACGTAAGTTCGCCTGGTGTGGCACCAGCCAGTCCAGTTCAGAACGGTCCATATTATTGGCCGCCAGCGTTTCATCAACGATGTGCGCCAGCTCAGTAACCGCCACTTTAAAGACTTCGTTACCGGCCATCGTCAGGTAGATGGAATTGTCCGGGTTAACGCGATCGGCGTTTGGCAGCGTCAGCAGTTTGCCGTAGCTACCGTCAGCGTGCAGATGGGTAGAGATAATTCCCTGCTCTTCAGATGCACCAAGAACTACTGCACCTGCGCCGTCGCCGAAAATAATGATCGTGCCGCGATCGGTTGGATCGCAGGTACGTGCCAGCGTATCAGCACCAATCACCAGCGCATATTTGACCGCGCCAGACTTCACGTACTGGTCGGCAACGCTCAGCGCGTAGGTAAAGCCCGCACACGCTGCAGCAATATCAAACGCCGGTGCGCCTTTTACGCCCAGCATGTCCTGAATCTGGCAGGCCGCGCTTGGAAACGCATGGGTCGCGGAAGTGGTTGCCACCACGATAAGCCCCAGCTCGCTAGCGTCGATGCCAGCCATCTCCAGCGCACGTTTGGCCGCTTCATAACCCAGCGTAGACACGGATTCATCAGGGCCAGCGATACGACGTTCGCGGATACCTGTACGGCTAACAATCCATTCGTCAGACGTATCAACCATTTTTTCCAGATCGGCGTTAGTCCGCACCTGCTCAGGCAGATAGCTGCCGGTACCAATAATCTTCGTATGCATGTACGCTCAGTCACTTTTCGCTAATATAGCCGCACTACTCGACCGCTGCGAAGCCGGCTTTATTGTTTGCCGGTTTCCAGTGTGTCAAATCCTGCGGGGTATACGGATTCCAGGCGAGCGGCAATTCTCTGCGGAACTTGTCGCTGCACTGCCTGCACTGCCTGTTCAATCGCGATCGCGAACGCTCGCTGATTGGCTGCACCATGACTCTTTATCACCGTGCCGCGCAATCCTAACAGACAGGCGCCATTATACTGGTCGGGGTTGAGGTGACTGAATCGCCTTGTCAGGCTTTTTTGTAACCAACGCTTTAATAAAATCAGCCACCACGACCGTTTTTTACCTTCGCTCTGTGATTTCAGCAGCGAAAGGAAGACTCTGACAACCCCTTCCATCGTCTTTAAGGTGACGTTACCTGTAAAGCCATCACAAACCAGAACATCGGTCTTACCCGTCAACAGTTCATTGGCTTCAAGATAGCCGATATAGTTGAGGGAAGAGATTGTTTTTAACACTAATGAGGCATCACGAATACTATCGTGCCCTTTAATCTCTTCTTCGCCGATGTTGAGCAGCGCGACGCGAGGGTTTGCAATCCCGAGTACATCCTCTGCCATCACCGACCCCATGACGGCAAACTGCACCAGCATGGTACTGTCACAATCCACGTTAGCGCCGAGATCCAGCACTACCGTTTTGCCCTTTTGCTGATGCGGTAGAACCGTCACCAGCGCCGGACGCTCAATCCCCGCGATGGGTTTGAGCAGTAATTTTGCTAGCCCCATCAACGCGCCGGTATTTCCTGCGCTGACACAGGCCTCGGCCCGCCCTTCTTTTACCATTTCTAGCGCCACGCGCATTGAGCTTCCGCGACTGTGGCGAATAGCATGCGATGGCCGTTCATCACTGGCAATAACCGACTGGGCAGGGATTATCTGCAAACGCGAACGTTGTTCAAAGTCAGCTTTGGCGAGTAATGGTGTAATGTCGTCGGGATTGCCGACTAAAAGAAGTGAGAGTTGCGAATTAGAATCCAGTGCCTGCAATGCTGCAGGCACTGTCACAGAAGGACCAAAATCGCCCCCCATGACATCTAACGCCAGGGTTAGACGTGTCAAGGTATCGTCGCCGCTCGGTTTGGTGTTTCCCCAGTTACCCGGGGAAATTCCTCACTAAGCTTCACCACGCTTGAACTCTTCGGCCTTCACACGCAGTGCGAAAGCCTTGAGCGTCGCGTGATTACTTAGCGATGACCTTACGGCCACGGTAGAAACCGTCGGCAGTGATGTGGTGACGCAGGTGCTTCTCGCCAGAAGTTTTGTCAACGGACAAGTTTGCTGCGGTCAGAGCGTCATGGGAACGACGCATGCCACGTTTGGAACGGGTTGGTTTATTCTGTTGTACGGCCATGGACCTTACTCCTCAATTACTTTTGCTTTAAGCTGGCTAATACGGCAAATGGATTTGGCTTCTGTGCCTCTTCAGGCAATTCACCAAAGACCATGTCCGCCTCGGACACTTCACAGTGTTCAGAATCATGCACCGGAACTACCGGCAAGGAGAGGATGATTTCATCTTCAACCAACGCCAGCAGATCGATTTCACCGAATTCGTTAACCTGAATCGGTTCATACGCTTCCGGGAGTGCTTCAACCTGGTCATCATTTTTGACCGGACTGAAACAATACGTTGTGTGTACATGATGGGTAAACGATTTCCCACAACGCTGACATTCCAGCGACACCGTCACCTTCGCATCACCGGTAATAACCGCGAGACGTTGGTTGTCGATGGCGAAGGACATCTCGCATTCCACATCAGTGTCCACACTGACTACAGACGCGGCGATACGCTCCACCAGATCGCGGGTATAGATACCTGCATAATCAAGGCGTTTTTGAGCCGTACGAACCGGATCGAGAGTCAGGGGTAATTTTACGTTTTGCATAGGGCGCGCATATTAACTTTGTAGCGTCATAGAGTCAAAGAAAAAGGCAGCCTCAGGTTGCCTTTCGCCAATTATTCGCACACATTGCGGCCTATAGTTTAAAATGTCGGAATCTAATTCGCTACACTCTATTTGAAAAATTATGCCTGAATTGATTCTTGCCTCCACTTCACCCTACCGCAAAATGCTATTAGACAAGCTTGGCCTGCCGTTTGAGTGCGCCGCACCTGAGGTTGACGAACTGCCGTTGCCCGGCGAAACACCGCGCAGTCTGGTGCTGCGTCTGGCCCAGGCCAAAGCCCAGACGCTGGCGGCGCGTTATCCAAACCATCTGATTATTGGTTCCGATCAAGTTTGTGTGCTGGATGGTGAAATAACCGGCAAACCGCACACTGCAGAAAATGCCCGCCAGCAATTAAAAAAGGCCAGTGGCAATGTGGTGACATTTTATACCGGGCTGGCGCTGTATAATTCGGCAAATGGGCAGTTACAGACGGAATGTGAACCGTTTGACGTCCATTTCCGCCATCTGAGCGAGCAGGAAATCAACGTTTACATCCGCAAAGAGAGCCCGCTGAACTGTGCCGGTAGCTTCAAAAGCGAATGCTTAGGCATTGCGCTGTTTGACCGCCTTGAAGGACGTGACCCGAATACGTTGGTTGGGCTGCCGCTAATTGCGCTGTGCAAAATGCTGCGACGCGAGGAGTTTAACCCGCTGTTAGATTAGCCTTTGTCCCACCTTTTATTGCCTGATGCAACGCTCTGGCGTCAGGCAATTCTTAAAAATATTGCTTATTCCTTCCGCGATCACAGTTTGTTTTTCCATCACCGTTAAAATCCCTTACTCAATATTGAAACATTGTTTTGATTTAAGGGGTGAGAATGCGTGGCAAAGGTAAGATATTATTTATGCTGGCAATGATAGCCGCGGCACAAAGTTATGCCGCCGACAGCTGGCAGCATCAGGGCGTGGTAGAAAGCAATCTCCCGGCAAGCTGGCAACAGCTGAAAAGCCAAATGACCTATCCTGACTCCTGGCTTTCTGGGCACAATTCCGATTTCCATGCCTGGCAGCAGCATGCACGTCAGCAATTACGCCAATCGCTGCTCACGCCAGACTCCCACAAACCGTTTGCTACGCAGATAATCGCCAGTGAAGATCGCGGTAGCTATACCGCCGAAAAGCTGGCGCTGAATATTACTGATGACAATCGTATCGCGGCTTTAATGCTCACGCCTAAAACGCCAGGCCCACATCCGGCAATCGTTCTGCTGCACGATCACGGTTCTAAATTCGACATTGGTAAAGAAAAACTGATTCGCCCCTGGGGCAACGCCGAACAACTCGCCAGCGCGCAAGCGTGGGCGGATAAATTCTTTAGCGGGCGCTTTATTGGTGATGAGCTGGCAAAACGCGGGTATACGGTCATCGCGATCGACAGCCCTGGCTGGGGTGACCGTGGGCCGATGGTCTACGAGCAGCAGCAGGCGCTCGCCAGTAACTACTTCAACCTTGGGCGTTCGCTGGCGGGTGAAGTGGCCTACGAAGATATGCGCACGGTCGATTTTATGGCGTCATTGAAAGGCGTTGACCCACTGCGTATCGGCGTACTCGGTTTCTCAATGGGCGGCTTCCGCGCATGGCAACTGGCGGCACTCTCCGATAAGGTGGCGGCTACCGCCGTGATTTCGTGGTTTGGCACCTATGAAGGTCTGATGACGCCGGGCAACAACGTCCTGCGCGGTCAATCCGCGTTCTACATGCTGCATCCAGGCATGCCCGCGAAGATGGATATCCCGGATACCGCCAGCATCGCCGCGCCAAAACCGATGCTGATTTTTAGCGGTGGGCAGGACAAGCTGTTCCCCGCACAGGCGGTTAGCGATGCCTTCGCGAAAGTGCGTAAGGTTTGGGCCTCACAAAAAGCCGACGATATGCTGGTCACCAAGAGCTGGCCAGAACTGGGCCACGTGTTTTACCGCCAACAGCAGGATGAAGTGTTCCCGTGGCTGGATAAATGGCTGAAACCTTAACAATTCAGCATCAGCCCGCCCTCCTGGCGGGCTGACCCCGATAGATTTTTCATGCCTTCCTCAGTACTCTCTTGCCATCAATAATCATGACCACAGGAGTGCTCCATGAGCACCTCATCGCCTTCGTCTTCAAAACTTTGGATCCCCATAACCCTCGCCAGCGTTATCCTGATGATCACCATGGGTATTCGCCAGACCGTCGGGCTGTTCATTCATCCCATCGTAATGGAAACGTCCATGAGCATCGCCGAAATCAGTATGGCGCTAGCGATTGGCCAGCTCATGTGGGGTGCCTTCCAGCCGCTATTTGGCGCATGGGCGGATAAGCGCGGCGCGTTCAGCGTGCTGGTGCTCGGGGCGTTGATGATTGCTCTCGGTCAATTGGGCACCTTGTGGGCAGCTTCGTTTTTACCTTTAACCCTGGCGCAGGGGCTGCTTAGCCCCGCAGGTGCGGCGGCGGGAAGTTTTTCCGTGCTGATTGGCGTGGTCGCTAGCCGGTTACCAACTGATAAAGGGTCAATGGCCAGCGGTCTCATCAATGCCGGTGGTTCCGTCGGACAGTTTATCTTTGCTCCGCTGGTGCAGATTATTATTGGCCTACGCGGTATGGCCTCAGGCCTCTTTTTTTTGGCGGCAGCGGCGCTGGCAACGATATTTCCGTCATGGTTACTGTGCCGGGGCGATAAACGTCAGACCCACGCGCCCGTTGAACACGTCGCAGAAGATAGCGGCTTAAAGCAACAGATTGCCCTTGCCTTTCGTAATCCCAGCTACCTGCTACTACACGCCGGTTTTATGACCTGTGGTTTTCATGTGGCGTTTCTGACAACTCACCTGCCCTCGGAAGCCGCACTGTGTGGCCATGATGCAACGGTACCCGCCATCAGCCTGTCGCTGATTGGGCTGTGCAATATCGCGGGAAGTATCGCGGCAGGCTTCCTCGGCAAGCATTATCCGATGAAGTACATCCTGGCGGTGCTGTACGCTTCCCGCGCGGTGATGATTGTCCTATTCCTGCTGTCGTCAAAATCAGAAACCGCCTTCTACATCTTCGCCTGCGCCATTGGTTTTACCTGGCTCGCTACGGTGCCACCAACCGCTGGGATCATCGGTAAGCTGTTTGGTACGCGCTATCTGGCAACGCTGTTTGGCTTTACGCTCTTTACCCATCAGATTGGTGCCTTCTTCGGGGCATGGCTTGGCGGCGTGGCGATGCAATACGAAGGGAGCCTGACGTGGGTGTGGTATGCAGATATCGTGCTGGCGCTGCTGGCCGCGCTGGTGAATTTACCCATCAAAGAGAAAAGCGTGGCCGTGCGCCTGCGCGAAATGGCATAAAATACGATGGCGTAAAAAAAGCGGGCATAGCCCGCTTTTTTTATTTTTGGTTACGCAGCACCTGCAAGCAACGTTTGAGAACGTTATCCATTGGCGCTTCGACACGCATCACCTCGCCGGTTCCCGGATGGGTAAACTTAAGCGCGGCGGCATGCAGGAACAGGCGATTGAGCCCAGTGCCTGCCAGCTGCTTGTCGAACTCATGGTCGCCGTAGCGATCGTCGAACGCGATAGGATGACCGGCATGCAGCGTATGCACGCGGATCTGGTGGGTACGTCCGGTCACTGGGCTACAGCGAACCAGCGTGGCGTGCTCATACCGCTCTTCCACCTTAAAGCGGGTTTCCGACGGTTTGCCTTCCTGGCTCACTCGCACAATACGTTCGCCGCTCTGCAGAATATTTTTCAGCAGAGGTGCCTGGACGCTTTTCACGTGCGACTGCCACTGCCCGCGCACCAGCGCCAGATAATCTTTCTGCATGCCCTTCTCGCGCAGTTGCTCATGCAGCGAACGCAGCGCAGAGCGTTTCTTCGCCACCAGCAGGACGCCGGAGGTATCGCGGTCAAGACGGTGAACCAGCTCAAGGAAGCGCGCTTCCGGACGCAGAGCACGCAGCCCTTCAATCACGCCGAAGCTTAACCCGCTGCCACCGTGAACCGCCGTGCCCGATGGCTTGTTGAGCACGAGAATATGATCGTCTTCATAGAGGATCACGTCACTCAGCGCGGCCACCTTCTGCAGATGCGGCGATACCGCCTCTTCTTCACGCTCGGCCACGCGAACCGGAGGCACGCGAACCTGATCGCCATCTTCCAGTTTGTATTCTGGCTTGACGCGTTTTTTGTTCACCCGCACTTCGCCTTTACGCAGGATGCGGTAAATCATACTCTTCGGCACGCCCTTCAGCTGGGTGCGCAAAAAGTTGTCAATTCGTTGCCCGGCTTCATCAGCGCTGATGGCAATCATTTTTACGGTTGGAGTCTCAGTTTTCATGGTGCGCGATTCTAAATACCCCCGCTCAATAGCGCCACTCATTTTTCTATGCTTATATTTAGCATGACCTGTTTTCTTCTGGTGCTTTACGCCGCGAGTTGTTTGTTATTAGAACAATCTCGTCGGACTGGTGAAGAAACTGTGAGTAACCGGGTGATAAAAGGTGAAAGTCATCTTGCTATAACTAGGTTAGCAAGGAATAATGAAGTCGTTTTCCGTGTTGAACCTGGAATAACAAGGACATTTACGGAATGACCAGTTTTGTTTGTTTGATCATCCACGCAGCAATGGCGTAAGACGTATTGATCGCTCAAACAGTTAGCGGGCTGCGGGTTGCAGTCCTTACCGGTACATATACTGTACGAATTTTAGATGATAGACAGAAAGCGCAACGGGAAACATCCGTGCTTACGCAAGTAAGATGCTAAGACCTCTAGCCTCTAAAAGATGACGAGTATAAATGGAATCTTCTCTGGAGAGTTATCCCAGGTTGTTCCCCAAATAATTGCGCTGTGGTTCCGTTTGAAACACAGGCTACCGACACTCTGCGCCTCTTAAACGAGCGACAACCGTGAGGTTGGCGACGTGAATAGTCACGAGGCCATCGGTTTACCCCGGAAAGGCAATACTCTGCTCGCAGCTTAGTCGTCAATGTAAGAATAATGAGTAAGTTACGATGAAAAGAATGTTAATCAACGCAACTCAGCAGGAAGAGTTGCGTGTCGCCCTTGTTGATGGGCAGCGTCTGTACGATCTGGATATTGAAAGCCCAGGACACGAACAGAAAAAAGCGAACATCTACAAAGGCAAAATTACCCGTATTGAACCAAGTCTCGAAGCCGCATTTGTTGATTACGGCGCCGAGCGTCATGGTTTCCTCCCCCTCAAAGAAATCGCTCGCGAATACTTCCCAGCTAATTACAACTCGCATGGCCGTCCAAACATCAAAGACGTGCTGCGCGAAGGTCAGGAAGTTATCGTCCAGATTGATAAAGAAGAGCGCGGCAATAAAGGCGCTGCGCTGACCACCTTTATCAGCCTCGCGGGCAGTTACCTGGTACTGATGCCAAACAACCCGCGTGCGGGCGGTATCTCTCGTCGTATCGAAGGTGACGACCGTACCGAACTGAAAGAAGCTCTGGCCAGTCTTGAACTGCCGGACGGCATGGGCTTAATCGTACGTACCGCAGGCGTGGGTAAATCCGCCGAAGCGTTACAGTGGGATTTAAGCTTCCGCATGAAGCACTGGGAAGCTATCCAGAAAGCCGCTGAAAGCCGCCCTGCACCGTTCCTGATTCACCAGGAAAGCAACGTTATCGTTCGCGCCTTCCGCGACTACCTGCGCCAGGACATTGGCGAAATCCTGATTGATAATCCGAAAGTGATGGAAATGGCGCGTCAGCACATTTCTGCGCTGGGTCGTCCGGATTTCAGCAGCAAAATCAAACTGTACACCGGTGAAATCCCGCTGTTCAGCCACTACCAGATTGAATCGCAGATCGAATCCGCCTTCCAGCGTGAAGTTCGCCTGCCGTCCGGTGGTTCTATCGTTATCGACAGCACCGAAGCCCTGACCGCCATCGATATCAACTCCGCTCGCGCAACCCGCGGCGGCGACATCGAAGAAACAGCGTTCAACACCAACCTTGAAGCGGCCGATGAAATCGCCCGTCAGCTGCGTCTGCGTGACCTCGGTGGCCTGATCGTTATCGACTTCATCGACATGACCCCGGTACGCCACCAGCGCGCGGTTGAAAACCGTCTGCGTGAAGCGGTACGCCAGGACCGTGCGCGTATCCAGATTAGCCATATCTCCCGATTTGGCCTGCTGGAGATGTCACGTCAGCGTCTGAGCCCATCGCTGGGTGAATCCAGCCACCACGTCTGCCCGCGTTGCTCCGGCACCGGTACCGTGCGTGACAACGAATCGCTGTCGCTCTCCATTCTGCGTCTGATTGAAGAAGAAGCGCTGAAAGAGAACACCAAAGAGGTTCACGCGATTGTTCCAGTACCAATCGCCTCTTACCTGTTGAACGAAAAACGTGCAGCGGTAACCGCCATTGAATCCCGTCAGACCGACGTGCGCTGCATCATCGTGCCAAACGATCAGATGGAAACGCCGCACTACTCCGTACTGCGCGTGCGTAAAGGCGAAGAGACCACCACGCTGAGCTATCTGCTGCCTAAACTGCATGAAGAAGAGATGGCACTGCCGGTCGATGAAGAAGTCGCCGAGCGTAAAATGCCTGAACAGCCTGCACTGGCAACCTTCGTCATGCCGGAAATTCCACCGGCTCCGGCTGCGGAAAGTTCAGCCGCTGCTGCACCGAAAGCGAAAGCCGCCGTTGCTGCTGCCCCTGCCGCACCAGGTCTGATTTCCCGCTTCTTTGCTGCGCTGAAAAACCTGTTTGCAGGTGCTCCAGAGGCGCCGGTTGAAGCTCAGCCGGAAAAACAGCAGGAAACGAAAACGGATCGCCAGCAGGATCGTCGTAAGCCGCGTCAGAACAACCGTCGCGACCGTAATGATCGCAACGACCGTAATGACCGTCGTAACGACCGCAATGATCGTAACGACCGCAGCGATCGTAACGAGAATGCTGAAGGCCGTGAGCCGCGTGAAAATCGCGAAAGCCGTGAAGACAACCGTCGTAATCGCCGTGAGAAGCCACAGCAGTCGTCCGAAGCGCGTGAAAACCGCCAGCAGGCCGCTGCCGTTGTTGATGACAGCGACAAAGCGAAGTCCCGTGACGAGCAGCAGCCACGCCGCGAACGTAATCGTCGCCGCAATGATGATAAACGTCAGGCGCAGCAGGAAGCGAAACCGCTGAATCGCGAAGAAGCCGTTGTTGCTCAGGAAGTTGCGCCGGAAGATCGCGTGCAAAATATGCCGCGCCGCAAACCGCGTCAGCTGTCGCAGAAAGTGCGTATTGAAACCGCAGAGCAGACCGCTGCTCGTGAATTCATCGCTGAAGATGAACCGCAGCAGGAAGCACCGCGTACTGCACTGGCGAAAGTTGACCTGCCAGCCGTAGTTGATGCGCCAGCTCATGCTGAGCAAGATGACAACGGTGAAGCGCGTGACAACAACGGTATGCCTCGTCGTTCACGTCGTTCTCCGCGCCATCTGCGTGTAAGCGGCCAGCGTCGTCGTCGTTACCGCGATGAGCGTTATCCGACCCAATCTCCGATGCCGCTGACCGTCGCCTGTGCGTCGCCAGAAATGGCTTCCGGTAAAGTGTGGATCCGCTATCCGATTGCACCAGTGCATGATCAAGCAGTTGTTGATGCGCCGGTTGAGCAGGAAGTGATTGAACAGCCAGTCGCGGTTGAGAACGTTGAGCAAACTGTTGCACCGATTGTTGCCGCCGAGCCGGTAGCCGTTGAAGCGCCAGTACAGCCAGCGGAAATCGTTGCGCCAGAAGTGGCTGCAGAGCCTGTCGCTGCTGTTGTTGAACAAACTGCGCCAGTCGCTCAGGTAGAAGCTCCAGCTCCGGTTGAAGCGCCAGAGCAGGCCGTTGAAGCTGTCGAAGCGAAAGCAGAGGTTGCAGAAACCAACGTTGAAGCTCCTGTCGCCATCGAGCCAGTCGTTGCAGCCGCTCCGGTGGTTGAAGCGCCGGTTGCGCCAGCTCCTGTCGTTGAAGCGCCAGTGGTTGAAGAACCTGTGGCCCAGGCTCCAGTGGTTGCAGCGCCTGCTGCGCCAAAACCAGTGGTTGCTGAGCCGGTAGTGGCTACCGTTGCTGTTAGCCATGCGACAGCGCCAATGACTCGTGCCCCAGCGCCAGACTACGTGCCAGAAGCGCCGCGTCACAGCGAATGGGTTCGCCCGTCCTTCGGCTTCGAAGGTAAAGGCTCCGCAGGCGGTCATAGCGCAACGCATTCAGCAACGGCTGAACCAACGCGCCCGCAATCGGCTGAATAATCCGAACTTAGCGTGATAAAAATCGGCCCTCAGTGGCCGATTTTTTTATGCCCGAAACCGCACCGCTATTCAGGCGGTAATCACCTATTTTCCGGCAGCCTCATCCCTGCTATTTGCGGCATCGCCTCACGCATCAGGTCGAGAAATTTACGTAGCCGCACCGGATAGTAGCGCGCCCACGGATAGACCAGATGTACCGGCAGCGGTGCCGCCTGCCATTGCGGTAATAGCTCAATCAACGTTCCGTTGGCTATCTCCTCCTCGACCGTCCAGCTCGAGACTACCGCTACCCCAACACCTGCGAGCGCTGCGTTTTTTGCCACGTACAGGCTATCCGTACTCAACCGCGAGGCTATTGCCACGCTTGCCGCTTGGTCGCTGTCCGCATGGCGCAACACGACCTCATGTTGGTAAAACGTCCTGATGGCAATCCACGGCAGTGCCGACAATGACTCCGGCTGCGTCACCTGTGGAAAACGACTCAGCAATTCAGGTGACGCGACGATACAGCGAGGGACCTCAGCCAGCAGCACCGTGACGGTTGCCGGGTCAACTTCAGCCCCCACGCGAATCGCGCAGTCGACATTGTCACTGATAAAATCAACGGCCTTATCGTGCAGCATCCATTCTACGGAAAGCTGCGGATAGCGCGCCAGGAAGCCCACCAGCGGTATCAGCAACTGCTGCTGACCGAAGGCATGAGGCGCTCGCACCCGCAGCGTCCCCACCGGTTGCTCATCGGTTAACTGCAGGGCATCTTCCAGCGCCAGCCACGACTCAACCACCTGTCGGGCATGCTGATAGCAGCGCTCACCATCGTCGGTGAGCTTCATCGCATGCGTTGAGCGCAGCAGCAGCTTTGCGCCCAGCATTTCTTCCAGCGATTGTAACCGGCGGCTGATAGTCGCCTGCGTGGTTTCCATCTGCCGGGCGGCAGCAGACAGCGATCCCGACTCCACGATGCGAATGAAGGTGCGCATCAGCTCAACGCGATCTATACGCTCATTTCTTTTCATTAACTTACTGCCTATACGCCAAACGTATAACTGTTTTACCACCACGACGGCTACCGCTCCAGTCCGAAGAGACGGAAAATGCGTCCCATATACCGTTGAGGATGAACAAATGACAACACCCACTACTTCGTCACAGACCGCCGGTCTGCTGATTTTTATCCTGGCACTCGGCGCTGGGTTTAGCGTCGCCGCCATTTACTACGCCCAGCCCCTGCTACCGCTGATGGGCGCGACATTAAACCTGAGCGTCGAGGGCATGGGCTTAATTCCAACGCTGACGCAGGCCGGTTATGCATTAGGTATTTTGTTCCTTTTGCCGCTTGGCGACCGCTACGATCGTCGCTCGCTGATTTTATTCAAAAGCCTGGCGCTGGCGGTATTACTGCTGATTTACAGCCTGACCCAACAATTTCACTCTCTGCTGGCGGTGAGCCTGCTGATTGGTATGGCGGCGACCATGGCGCAGGATATCGTGCCCGCAGCCGCCATTCTGGCCCCGGCGGGTAAGCAGGGGAAAATGGTGGGTACGGTGATGACCGGTCTGCTGCTGGGGATCTTGCTATCACGTACCGTGAGCGGCGTGGTTGGAGAGCTGTTTGGCTGGCGCGTGATGTACCAGGCTGCAGCCGTCAGTATTGCCTTAATTGGGGGGCTAATGTGGCGCGTACTGCCGCACTTTACCGCCCACTCAGAGCTGCGTTACCCGGCGCTGATGGTGTCGATGGCGCATCTGTGGCGTCGCTATCCGACGCTGCGTCGCGCCGCAATGGCACAGGGGTTTCTCTCTATCGCCTTTAGCGCCTTCTGGTCTACGCTGGCAGTGATGCTAGCTGAGCATTACCACATGGGCAGCGCGGTAGCCGGTGGTTTTGGCATCGCCGGTGCCGCAGGGGCATTAGCCGCACCGCTGGCTGGCGGTCTGGCGGATAAAGTCGGGGCGGAAAAAGTCACACAGCTCGGTGCCGCTCTGGTAAGCGTCTCATTTGCCCTGATGTTCCTGCTCCCGGTCCTGCCGCCGATGGCTCAGCTGGTGTTGATTGCCGTCTCAGCCGTAGGTTTTGATCTCGGCTTGCAGTCAAGCCTGGTCGCCCACCAGAACCTGGTGTATAGCCTTGAACCACAGGCTCGTGGTCGCCTGAATGCGCTGCTGTTTACCGGAGTATTTATCGGTATGTCGCTAGGATCGGTCCTCGGGACGCAGGTGTACTCGCAGGCAGGTTGGGAAGGCGTTGTCGCACTGGCGACGGTGGCGGGTCTGGTGGCTTTCGCCATTCGGGTAAGCGAGACGTATCGTCTTCGTAACGCCGCGCTGAGCGTGCGTTAAACGATGAAAAAAAGCCCGCGACGGGGTAATGACGCGGGCGATAAAAACATATCCAGTTTCCAGATATGTTCAAACCTTATGTTATTATTTATTCAGTTGGAACAGCGACATACCTTGCATATCGGTAAACGCTTTATAAGCCGCCTGCAGCGCAGTTTGCTGCATGGTGTAGTTGGAAATCGTCGAGTTCCAGTCCACATCCACCAGGTTACTCATCTGCTGCGTTTGCGCCAGCGCACGGTCATCGCCCAAAGCATCCAGTTTATCCAACTCGTTAAGCTGGGTCCCCAGTTCGGCACGTACGGTCAGTACGTTATTCAATGAGTTGCTCAGGCTACGGTTGGTGCGGTCAATCGCCGCCGCAGTCGTATCTTTCACTGTATCATCAGCATCAGCCACCGGCGTGTTCAGCGCCGCAATGGCAGTATCCAGGGCTGTAAAAATATTCTTATCGGCATCTGGTTTGGCATTGCTGGTAACGCTATCAAAGATCAGGTCCCCCGTATGGCCAATCACCATGGAACGCGAAGAGTCGACCTGCTGCTCAACGTTGATATCACCGCCCACATATTGCCCTTTAGAATCAAAAGGTGGCGTATCCGTCTTATAGCCCGCAAAGATATAGCGGCCATTGCCATCGGTGCTGTTCGCCAGGTTCAACAGCTGATCGCGAATCCCCTGTAGATCGGTGGCCAGCGATGCGCGGTCGTCATCGCTGAGCGTGCCGTTAGCGGCATAGACAATCTTCTCTTGCGCCGATTGAATTGCGGTAGTGACCTGCTTTAAGGTGCTCTCTTCCGTCGAGACGCGTTGGGTGGCGAAGGTACGGGCTGTGGCGAACTGGGCGTTTTGCGCCTGCGCCTGCGACAGCACAACCGCCTGAGAAGCCGCAACCGGGTCGTCCGAGGCGCGGTTCACCCGCTTGCCGGTCGACATCTGCTCACCGTACTTTAACCATTCAGACTGAGAGTTAGTGATACCCCCCATATTCTGCTGGTACATCATTAAGGTACTGACGCGCATGCTATTCCCTCTCCTTAGCGGATGTTAATTAATGCGTCAAAGAGAGTGCTTGCGGTTTGCAGCACCTGCGCATTGGCCAGATAGTATTGTTGGAACAGCTGCAGGTTGCCGTACTCTTCGTCAAGGTTGACGCCGGAGATCGACTGCTGCTGGTTGCTCAACTGCGTCACCACGTTTGCCTGAGTCGTGCTGCTGCTTTTGAGGGTCGCCGTTTTGGTGCCGATAGTACTCACCATCGCCGCGTAGGCATCGTTAAAGCTTTTTGAGCCGCCGACAATTTTGCTGTTTTGCAGATTCAGCAGCGCCTGACCGTTACGGTTATCGCTTTCGCCAACGCTCGCGCCGGTGGTATCAGCCAGCCCCATCGCAATCTCGGATTCGCTGCTGATAGCCACATCCATATTAACGATGGTGTCGCTAACCGGTTTAACGATAAAGCTGTCACCCGTTGCAACAGGTTTAGAGCCGCCCGATTTCAATTGGGCTGTCACCGTCAAGCCGTCGAATTTCAGCACGCCGGTGGCTGGGTCACTACCTGTATCCAGTTTAACGCTGGTATTGTCAGACAGCCGGGTCACATCCCAGCCGCTGTCGGTTTTCACAATCTTGTAGTCCGTTGCCTGTACAGCAGAGGACTTATCCATTGCCACCGCCAACTCAACATCACCGGTATTTTTACTGTTGGCGATAGAGGACGGTTTACCGAAATCAAAGAAATCAACGCCGGTTTTACCGTTAGCATCAACGCCCTGCTTATGTACGGTGTTAAACGCATCGGCAAAGGCCAGCGCCATCTGGTTCAGGGTATTGCGCGTCTGGTCAAGATCCTGTGAACGGAAGGTCAGCAAACCGCCCAGCGAACCGGTGGTCAGCAATTTCTCCGGGATCTCAACGTTACCTGCGACGTTATCGACATAGGCCACGGTGGTGCGGTTTGGATCCGCGCTGCTCGGCACCGCCGCCAGCTGGCTCGCTTTACTGCCGGCCACGAGGGTGTAGCCGTTGGCCATGGTGATGTTGTAGGTGCTGCCATCCTGGACGTTAACTTCAACGCCCACCAGCTTGTTTAATTCGCTTACCAGCTGATCGCGCTGGTCGAGTAAATCGTTCGGCGATGCGCCTGCACCCACACCGGTTAAACGCGCGATTTTGTCGTTCAGGCTGGCAATCTGTGAAGAGTAGTTATTGACCAGAGCAACCGTAGAGGAGACCGACAGATTGACCTGCTTATCCTGATCGCGCAGATACTGGTCGACGACTTTAAACTGGTTTACCACTCCATCCGCTTTGCCCAGAACGGTCTGACGTGCCGCCGGGTCTTCCGCGTTACTGACCAGCGTTTGCAAGCTGCTGAAAAAGCCCTGCAGCGTCGTCGACAGGTTATTGGTCGAGCTGGAGATCATGCTGTCGATTTTCGACACTTGTTCGTAACGCGTGGTCAAACCGCTGCTCTGGTTTTGCGCCGTCCGCAGCTGGTTAGTGATAAAGGCATTGTATTCACGCTGTACGCCGGAAACGTTGACGCCATTCCCCACCCAACCGCCTGCGCCAAGCGTACTGTTGGCTGAAGCCAGCACCGTCGTCTGGCGGGTGTATCCGGCTACGTTGTAGCTAGCAATGTTGTTACTGGTGGTGTTCAGCGCTGACTGGGCGGCACTCAGCCCGCTCATCGCGCTGTTAATTAAACTGGACATGAACGCTCCTTCTTAAGGCCATGGTATTACTTATCGGATGGCGAACTACAAACTTGAGGCAAATCAGAACAGATTTTCGAGATCGTTGCGGTAAGTGTTACTGACCTTTTCGCTCATCGATTTTAGCTGCTGAATCATGCTGGTTAATTTGCGCGCATACTGCGGATCGGTGGCGTACCCGGCGTTCTGCAACGCCTGCGCCCCCTGCTCCGCCGTCGAGGCCGACGTCACCGCCGCATAGCGCGGATTACGCGTCAGCAGACCGACATAATCGGACAGCGCCTCCAGATACGAGCTGTAGACGCGGAATTTGGCTTTGACCTTTTTCGACTCACCATTTTCAAATTCGGTAGTGGTGATTTCGGTGACTTTGCCCTTCCAGTCACCGGAGGCTTTAACGCCAAACAGGTTGAAGCTCGGCTCGCCGTTTTCCCGGCGGATCTGCCGCTGCCCCCATCCGGACTCCAGCGCTGCCTGCGCCAGAATCAGGTGGTGCGGTATCCCGCTCTGCTCGCTCGCCAGACGCGCGGGCAGAGAAAGCTGGGCTAGGAAGTCCTTCGAATCGCCGGACAGCGGCGTATCGCTGCTGTCCGGCGCTTTTGGCAGCGCTTTGCGAACCATCTGCGTTAACGCCGCATTCTGGTAGCTGGTGATGGTCTGCATATCGAACTTCATCGGTATCTGGCCCACGTTTTCCGCGGGCTCCTGCTGCTGGGCTGACAGCTGTTTAACCATCTCCTCCGCCAGGCCAAGGCCCTTGCCAGCGGTCATCTGCTGGGCGATTTGCTGGTCATACATACTGGTGTAGAGCCGGGTCTGATCGCTGTTGAAAAGGCCATCTTTCGGTAGCGTTTCGCGCATGCTTTTCAGCATCATCTGCACGAACATCCCTTCGACCTGACGCGCCACCGGCCGCAGGTTAGCCTGCGGATCTTGCCCGGCTTTGGTCTTCAGCTCGTTTAACGACTGTGAATCCCAGGCGGCGCTCGCCAGTAATTTGCTGTCAGTCAGCATTAGACAATCTCCACTTTCGCCCGCAGACAACCGGCGCTCTGCATCGCCTGGATTATCGACATCAGATCGATAGGCGTTGCACCCAGCGCGTTCAGCGCCCGAACGACGTTGTTAAGATTGGCGCTGGCGCGAATGCTCTGTAATGAACCGCCGCTCTGACGTAAATCAATCTGCGTTTGCGGTGTCACCACGGTTCGCCCACCGGCAAACGGCGTATCCGGCTGGTTAACCTGCGCGGAACGGTTAACGGTTACGGACAGGTTGCCCTGCGCCACCGCGCAGCTATCCAGCGACACTTCGCGGTTCATGACCACTGAACCGGTACGCGAGTTAATAATGATTTTCGCATCCTGCGGCGCCAGGCCGACTTCCAGGTTCTGGATATCTGCCAACAGACGCACCTGCCCGCTGCCGCCGGTTGGCGCACGAACCTGTACGGTACGCGCATCCAGCGCTGTGGCATTGCCAAGGCTGCTACGGCGGTTGATGGTGTCGGCAATCTGCTGCGCCATCGTGAAGTCATCATCGTTGAGCTGCAAATTGATAGTGTTGCTGGCCCCGAACTGGGTTGGCAGTTCACGTTCAATGGTGGCGCCGCCGGTGATACGGCCACCGTTGAGCTGGTTAACCTGAACGCTGCTGCCGCCCGCCGCCGCACCCGCACCGCCGACCAGAATGTTGCCCTGCGCCAGCGCATAAACCTGGCTGTCGACGCCCTTCATCGGGGTCATCAGCAGCGTGCCGCCGCGCAGGCTTTTGGCATTACCCATTGAAGAAACCACGACATCGATAGTCTGCCCCTGGCGACCAAATGCCGGAAGCTGGGCGGTGACCATGACTGCCGCCACGTTTTTCAGCTGCATGTTGGTGCCCGCCGGAACGGTAATTCCCAGCTGCGACAGCATGTTGTTAAGGCTCTGGGTGGTAAACGGCGTTTGTGTCGTCTGGTCACCCGTTCCGTCAAGACCCACCACCAGACCGTAGCCTATCAGTGAGTTTTCCCTGACCCCTTGCACGCTGGTAAGATCGCGGATGCGTTCAGCGTGCGCCAGACCGGTGACGAGCACCAGCGCCAGGGTTAGCAGAGTTTTAAACATAATTCACCTCGTTACATCGGCGATAGGTTAAGGAAGAAACGCTGCAGCCAGCCCATATTCTGTGCTTCGTTGATGTAGCCATTGCCCACATATTCGATGCGTGCATCTGCCACCTGCGTTGAAGGTACGGTGTTGCTGCCGCTGATGGTGCGCGGGTTGACGACCCCGGAGAAGCGAATAAATTCGGTGCCCTGGTTAATCGCAATCTGTTTTTCACCCACCACGTGCAGGTTGCCGTTGACCAGCACCTGATCGACCGTCACGGTTAGCGTGCCGCTGAAGGTGTTGCTGGCATTCGCGCCGCCCTTGCCATTAAAGGTGTTGCCACCGGACGCTTCCACATCGGCACGCTCATTGCCAAACAGGCCCTGTAGATAGCGTGGTACGGTGTCAAAGCCAAAGTTAGTTTTGCCATCACGGCTGGCATTAGCCGACGAGCTTTTGCTCGCGCTGACGTTTTCCTGCAGAACAATTGTCAGCGTATCGCCGATATTGCGCGGACGACGGTCTTCAAACAGCGGCTGATAGCCGTAGTTAATCGGCTGCGCGGTCTGGAAAATTGAACCGTTCACCACCGGTACCGGGCCGGGGATCGGTTGAGCCGAAGTCGCCCCTTCCACCAGCGGTTTAGACGGTATCAAGGCGCATCCCGCGACGCTTATGGCGACGAGGGTTAAAAGCGGAAAACGAAACGCGGCAGAATTATGCATTGCTTTCTTCTTCTGAATCATTAAAGCGTTTAGCTGGATGGCCCTACGCCATCCAGCCAACAAGTTCGCACACCGTAGGCCGGACAAGCGCAACGCCATCCGACGCCAACAAGTGCACACACCGTAGGCCGGATAAGCACAGCGCCATCCGACGCCAACAGTGCACACACCCGTAAGTCGGATAAACGCAGCGCCATCCGACACCAACAAGTGCACACACCGTAGGTCGGATAAGCACAGCGCCATCCGACGCCAGTGTGTTACAGCTGCGTCAGTTTTTGCAGCATCTGGTCGGTCGTCGACACCGCTTTACTGTTGATCTCATACGCGCGTTGTACCTGGATCATATTGACCAGCTCTTCCGCCACGTTGACGTTAGAGGTCTCGACATATCCCTGATACAACAGGCCCGCACCGTTTAAGCCCGGCGTGGTATCGTTCGGCGCGCCCGACGCCTGAGTTTCGATGTACAGGTTCTCACCAATACTTTCGAGACCGGTGTCGTTCATAAAGGTCGACAGGTTCAACTGCCCCACCTGTACCGGGTTCGCCTGCCCCTGTTGGGTCACGCTGACGATGCCATCGCGCCCAATGGTAATGCTGATGGCGTTGGCCGGGATGGTGATCGCAGGCTGCACCTGATAACCGCTGGCGGTCACCAACTGGCCGTTCTGATCCACCTGGAACGAACCGTCGCGGGTATAGCCCGACGATCCGTCAGGCAGCAGGATCTGGAAGAACCCGTCGCCTTTGATCGCCACGTCTTTACTGTTGTTGGTCTGCGACAGGTTGCCCTGGCTATGCAGACGTTCGGTCGCCACGGGGCGCACGCCGGTACCAATCTGCAGACCAGAAGGCAGCGTCGTTTGTTCGGATGATTGCGCACCCGGCTGGCGAACGGTTTGATAGAGCAAGTCTTCAAATACCGCGCGCTGGCGCTTAAAACCATTAGTACTGACGTTCGCCAGGTTGTTGGCGATAACGTCCATATTGGTTTGCTGCGCGTCGAGACCGGTTTTCGCGATCCATAATGAACTGATCATATTTTTCCTTAGCTCATTGACAGCAACTGGTTAGCTTTCTGCGTGTTTTCATCCACGCTGCTGATAACCTTCATCTGCATTTCAAATCGGCGAGAGCTGGCAATCATGTCCGCCATTGCCGCCACCGGTTTGACGTTACTCCCCTCCAGCACGCCTGACTGTAAACGCAGCGTAGGGTCAGCCTGTAAGGTCTGCCCGCGCGTGGCGATCGCCGACGGCGTAAGATGGAAAAGCCCGTCGTCACCCCGCGCCACTTCCGTGGCGTTTGCCTTGACCACTTTCAGCTTGCCAACCGGCGACACCGTATTCGGTGGGTCGCCCGGCGTCAGCGCCGAAATAGTGCCGTCCGAGGCGATAGTCACCTGCGAGCCTTCCGGTACGCTAAGCGGCCCGGCTTCACCGATAACCGGGTTGCCCTGGATAGTCAGTTGGCCCGTCGGGCTGACCTGGATGTTGCCGTTACGGGTATAGCCTTCGCTACCGTCCGCCGATTGCACCGCCAGCCAACCATCCTGTTGAATCGCCACGTCCAGCGGACGCGCGGTATAGTCCAACTGCCCTGGCGTCATATCCGCCCCCGGCGTGGTAGCGGCGACCAGCGTACGTGTTTCCACGGACGGCCCCACAACCGGCACCGCGCGCATGGCGGTTAACTGTGCGCGAAAGCCCGGCGTGGAGGTGTTAGCAAGGTTGCTCGCCGTGACCGACTGCTGCTGCATGGTCTGGCTGGCGGCACCCATTGCTGTGTATATCGCGTGATCCATGACGTCACCCTGTTAGAGAATTAACGCAGGTTAACCAGCGTGTTGAGGATCTGGTCCTGGGTTTTGATAGTCTGCGCATTCGACTGATAGTTACGCTGCGCCACAATCATGTTCACCAGTTCTTTGCTCAGATCGACGTTGGAAGCTTCCAGCGCACCGTTGGTCAGTGAACCAAAGTTACCGGTCCCCGCGGTACCCAGCAGCGCCACGCCGGAAGACTGAGTGGCTGACCAGACGTTATCGCCTTCTGATTGCAGACCGCCGGTGTTGGAGAAGTTCGCCAGCACAATCTGGCCCAGCAGCTGGCTTTGGCGGTTGGAGTAGTTCCCCACCACCGAACCATCGTCGTTGACCTGATAGCTCACCAGGCTGCCCGGCGCGTAGCCGTTCTGAGTGGTCGCGACCACATCGCTGGAGCCGGTGTTCTGCTGCATGGAATTGAGGAAGCTGAGGTTGAAGGTTTGATTTGGAGCAGAACCGTTCAATGGAGCAACGGCAATATTGATTGACGGCGTGGCATTTGCCGTCCCGCTAAGATCCCAGGTGCTCGGCACGTTAGATGTGTTTTCGGTATAATTCTTTACCGTTTCCAGCGTACCGCTGCTACTGAACCCCATTTGAGCCGCTTTTACCGGAGTCGCACCGGCCACGCTGGTATCCTGCGTCCAAACGTCCCAGGTATTGCTCCCTGTCGTTTTCACGTAATAAACGTTCAGATCGTGAGAGTTACCCAGGCTGTCATAGACGGTCACGGTACCTTTTTTGTTATAGGTATCCGGGTCACTTGGGTTGAAGGTTTTGGTGATAGCGTTATCGGTGGAGTTCAGGTTCATCTGCATGGTGCCGGTGGTCGACGCTTTTGCCGACATCAGCGTGTTCGGAATCGACAGCGCGACCGGGTTAGCACCCTGCTGGATGGTTGGCGGCGTACCGTTGGCCGGGTAGCCGGTCAGATTCAGCCCCTGGGAGTTCACCAGATTACGGTTCTCATCGAGTGAGAACTGGCCGTTACGGCTGTAGTACACCGCACCGTTGTTATCGACCAGACGGAAGAAACCGTTCTGGCTGATAGCCACGTCCAGCGCGCGTCCGGTGCTGGTAGTGGTACCGTCGGTAAAGTCTTGCGTGATCCCCGCAACTTTAACGCCCAGACCGACTTTAGAGCCGGCGAACATATCCGCAAACGACGCCGACCCGGATTTAAAACCATAGGTGGCGGAGTTGGCGATGTTGTTGCCGATAACATCGAGGTTGGTGGCAGCCGCGTTTAAACCACTGACTGCTTGTGAAAAGGCCATAACGTCTCTCCTGAAATAGTGATACGCAAATCCCTTCAAGTTGCATCAAGGCGGCGGGTGAATGAACGCAGCCCACGCCGAGGTGGCTTAAAGGATGACGTGCATCAAGGCTTAAATAATCTGGCGAACCTGATCCAGCGTGGTGGTGCCGTAGGTTCCCAAATCCAGTTTGTTTCCGTCTTTGCCCAAAGTTACGCCCTGAACCAGAGCAAATTGCAGCGGCTGAACCACCATCTGCGTGGTTCCCTGGCTGGCTGCAAAAGTGATGTTGTAAGCGCCATCCGGCGCCGCCGAGCCATCATCCTGCTTGCCGTCCCAGGTATAGGTATGAACGCCTGCCGTTTGCGCGCCCATGTTCAGCGTGCGGATCACTTTGCCGTTGCCATCGGTGATGGTGGCGGTGACCTTCTCAGCCGGTTGCGTCAGCTCAATGCCAAACGGCGTGGTATCCACGCTCTCGCTGCTGCTGTTTTTTCCCGCAAGAATGGTTGAGCCAGGGACCATCACGCCGCGCCCAACCAAAGCGCCGGCCTGCAAAGACTGGCCGCTATTGATTTGTCCGGAGATGGAACCCAGGGTGGTGTTGAGCTTCTCAATGCCGCTCAGAGTACTTATCTGCGCCAGTTGCGAAGTCAGTTCGTTGTTCTGCAGCGGGTTGGTCGGGTCCTGGTTTTTCAGCTGTGCCACCAGCAGCGTCAGAAAGCTGCCTTGCAGATCGGAGGAGTTGTTGGTCCCGGTGCTGCTGACCGACGACGATGAGGACGCCGCCTTGCTGCTCGCGGTATCGGTAATATTGGCTACGACAGACATCGGTTATCTCCTTATTGTCCAAGCGTCAGCGTTTTGAGCATCATGCTTTTCACGGTGTTCAGCACTTCGACGTTGGCCTGATAGCTGCGCGACGCGGACATGGTGTTGACCATCTCGCCAACCACGTCCACGTTAGGCATCCGGACATAACCTTTGGCATCCGCCAGAGGGTTGCCCGGCTGATAAACCAGCTTGTCGGGCTCCTGACTTTCCACGACATCAGCCACCTTCACGCCGCCGGTAGCGGCACCAATCGGCGCATCCACCTGGAAAACAACCTGCTTGGCGCGATACGGTTGCCCGTCCGGCCCGGCCACGCTGTCGGCGTTCGCCAGGTTACTGGCGGCCACGTTCAGACGTTTGGACTGCGCGGTGAGCGCAGAACCCGCGACGTCGAAGATATTGAGTAATGCCATGGGTTAGTTCCCCTGCTGCAGGACACTCATCATGCCCTTGATTTGTCCGCCCAGAACCGTAAGCCCGGTCTGGTACTGGAGGCTGTTATCGGCAAACTGCGTACGTTCCCGGTCCATATCGACGGTGTTGCCATCCATCGCTGGCTGGTCGGGAATGCGGTACAGAAGGTCGGCTTCAGGTGTCGAGATTGTCTGGGCGGGAATGTGGCGTGAAGAGGTCAGCGTCAGCGAAACGCCGCTGTTTTCCGCGCGCCCGCGCGCCATCACTTTTTTAAGTTCGCTGGCAAAATCCATATCGCGCGCCTGATACCCCGGGGTATCGGCGTTGGCAATATTGGCAGCCAGAATTTCCTGACGCTCAGCGCGCAGGTTTAGAGCTTCTTGCTGAAAACGTAATGCGGCATCGAGTTTATCGAGCATGTCTCCTCCGCTAATGACAAAGTTTCAGCTATAAGCTTAATTCTCCGCACCTGCGCGTCATCGTCGGAATAAGCGCAATATGCGTCGCTATTTATTGCGTTGATGTCGGCGTAAGTTGGGTAAAATGCGTACATTCGCCATCCACTGGAGCGTTCAATGCGTCAGCTCATTGCCCCATTTACCGCAGCGCTGCTGGCCTTCGGCCCGTTGGCTCACGCGGCTGATATCCAGACTCAGTTGACCGATTTTTTTACCCAGCGGCTTACCGGTTTTAGCACTGAAGTCAGCGTCAGCCTGCGCAATGCGCAAAATCTGAAGCTTGCCTGCGATGAGCCCGCGTTTACGACGCCGGGGAATTCGCGCCTGTGGGGAAATTTAACGGTGCTGGCGCAGTGCGGGAATGCGAAGCAGTATTTGCAGGTCAGCGTGCAGGCGATGGGTGAGTACGTTGTTGCCGCCGCGCCGATTGTGCGCGGAACGCCGATTGAAGCGCAGAGCGTGACGTTGATGCGCGGCCGGCTCGATCAATTACCGCCTCGCACCATGCTGACGCTGGCGCAGGCCGAAGATGCTATCAGCCTGCGCGACGTGGCTATTGGGCAGCCCATTCAGCTGTCAATGGTGCGCCAATCATGGCGGGTGAAAGCCGGGCAAAAGGTGATGGTGATTGCGCAAGGAGATGGATTCAGTATCAACAGTGAAGGCCAGGCATTAAACAATGCCGCCGTGGCGCAAAGTGCGCGGGTGCGAATGCCGTCCGGGCAGGTGGTGAGCGGACAGGTCAATACTGATGGGAATATTCTGATTAATCTATAAACGTCATAAAGAAACTGTATCGCTTGCCGATAGATAATTAACAATTAATGAGAGTCGGCGCCTGCGCCATACCAGAGCCTCCATGAGGAAAGAACCATGAGCATCGATCGTACATCACCTCTGAAAGCTGTCACCACCGTACAGCCGCGCGAAACCCCAGAAACCAGCGCGCAAAAAACGCGTGCGGAAAAGACCACCACCGCCACCAGCGCGAGTGTGACTTTAAGCAATGCGCAGACGGCGTTAACCCGCTCCGGCAGCAGCGATATTAATATGGCTCGCGTCGAAGAACTGAAAACCGCAATCCGTAACGGCGAATTAAAAATGGATACCGGCAAGATTGCCGACGCGTTAATTCAGGACACCCAAGACTATCTACAGAGTAAATAAAAAAGATGAGCGGTTTGTCAGCGATACTCGACCAAATGATCAGCATCCTCAACTCGCTAAAAGAGGTGATGGATGCTGAGCAGCAACAGCTCTCCGCAGGCAACGTCAACGGCCTGCAACTTGCCAGCATAACGGAAGAGAAAAGCTCTCTGTTGGCAACGTTAGACTATCTGGAGAAACAGCGCCGGGTCGAACAAACGGCGCAACGTAACGCCGAAGAAGAGGTTGGCGACCGCTGGCAGGCTATCACCGATACCACGCAGCATCTACGCCGCGTAAACCAGCACAACGGCTGGTTACTTGAAGGTCAGATTGAACGCAATCAACAGGCGATTGACGTTCTCAAACCGTTCCAGGAAACGGGGCTTTACGGTAAAGATGGTCAGACGGCAGGAAGTAGTCTGGCGCGTAGCGCGAAGAAATTCTCAGTGTAAAACGTGCGGGGCAACATGATGTGCCCCGCGAAGTGCATCTCTTTTACGCCGTCCGGCGGGCAAACTCTTTAATCTTGAATCCCAGAATCGCCAGCGTTGCAAAGTAAGCGACGATCCCCACCAGCACCACGCCCGTCAGGCGCAGCAGGCGGAATGGCATTGTCCCCAGCGACCACTCTGGCATCACATACATCATACCCAGCAGCGCCGCCGCCATCACCAGAACCGAGACCACCAGACGTACCAGGAACATGCGCCAGCCCGGCTGCGGGGTAAAGATTTTCTGTTTACGCAGCTGCCAGTAAAGCAGCGCCGCGTTAAGACAGGCCGCCAGACCAATCGACAGCGACAGCCCCGCATGCTTAAGCGGGCCGATAAACGCCAGGTTCATCACCTGGGTCATAATCAGCGTCACAATAGCAATTTTGACCGGGGTTTTAATATCCTGGCGTGAGTAGAAGCCCGGTGCCAGCACCTTCACGACAATCAGCCCCATCAGGCCGACCGAGTAGGCTACCAGCGCGCGTTGGGTCATTGCCGCATCGAATGCGGTGAATTTGCCGTACTGGAACAGCGCCACGGTCAGCGGTTTAGCCAGAATCCCCAATGCCACCGCGCTTGGCAGCGCCAGCAGGAAGCACAGACGCAAGCCCCAGTCCATCAGGCGACAGTATTCATCATGGTTGCCGCTGGCGAAGCTTTTCGACAGCGATGGCAGCAGGATAGTCCCCAACGCCACGCCCAGCACGCCGGAGGGGAACTCCATCAGGCGGTCAGCATAGTACATCCACGAGACAGACCCGGAGACGAGGAAGGAGGCAAAAATGGTGTTGATAATAAGCGAAATCTGGCTGACGGAAACGCCAAGAATTGCCGGCCCCATCTGTTTCACCACCCGCACCGCGCCCGCATCTTTCAGGCTAAAGCGCGGCAACACCAGCATGCCGATTTTCTTCAAGTGCGGCAGTTGATAGGCCAGCTGTAGCACGCCGCCGACCGTGACCGCCCACGCCAGCGCCAGCACCGGTGGATGGAAGTGCGGCGCGGCAAACAGCGCGAAGCCTATCATGCTGACGTTCAGGAACGTCGGCGCAAACGCCGGCACGGAGAAACGGTTCCAGGTATTCAGGATGGCCCCGACCAGCGAGGCCAGCGAGATCAGCAGAATATAGGGGAAAGTAATGCGCAGCAGCTGCGTAGTTAAGGCGAATTTATCTGCGGTATCAGCAAAACCGGGGGCGGTAATGGTAATTACCCACGGTGCGGCAATCATCCCCAGCACCGTCACCAGCGCCAGCGCCAGCGTCAGCAGGCCCGAGACATAGGAGACAAAGACGCGGGTCGCATCTTCACCCTGCTTGCTTTTATATTCCGCCAGAATAGGCACGAACGCCTGAGAAAATGCGCCTTCGGCAAAAATACGCCGCAGTAGATTTGGCAGCTTAAACGCCACGAAAAAGGCGTCAGTGGCCATACCGGCACCGAATACCCTCGCTACAATCGCGTCACGCGCAAATCCCAGTACGCGCGAAAACATAGTCATCGAGCTGACGGCTGCCAGCGATTTAAGTAGGTTCATTAATCTGTGATTCCACAACCTGGATCAGAGCGCCCGCTAGATGAGCGCTGAAAAAGTGGCGTTAGTCTACCGGGTTCGGGGTGAATTGCCACTGCCAGTTGTTACAGCTGATGTGGGTTTACAGTGGAACTTGCCGGCTGAGTGCGGGGTTCCGTTCACCTTTCGTCAAGCGATATATGAAGCCTCGTTTCCCGTGAACGGGCTAAGGGGGGCGCCGCGCCCCCTTTGCAATCCCCGCGGCCCCGCGGCGAAATCGGTGCTTCGCACTGCGTTCGCCTGCGAACTCCAGCCTGCGGCACGGCGAAACTCGACGCTACTCGTCCCATCCCTGGGACTCGCCCTTCGGGCCAACGCAAGCGTTGTTCAAAATTGCTCCCGGCAATTTTGTCGTGTCTCGGTTCGCCTCAGTCCGCCGTCCTGGCGGACTGACCTTGTCTTCCATTCTCCGGCTCACCGATTTCAAGCGGGGACTCATCGGTTCCAGCGACTTCGATTTTTGCTTTTAGCGAAAAGACTACAGCGGCATAGGTGGCGTCTGAATCGCAGAAGCGTTGCCTGCAGGCCGGGGCAGCCCACAGGGATGTGGGCTGAGGGCGCGGCTTTACAGGGATGTTACCTCGCGCCCGACCCGAAAGCCGGAAGGCATAAGCTGAGGGAACCGCGAAGCGGCGATTCTGCCGCTAGAGCCTGGGGGTGCAGGGGGCGGCGGCGATTGGCCGCCCCCTGCGCGCTCCTTGCGTCGCACTTTTTATATGGCAAGAGTAGAAAGGGAGCGCAACAGAGCTCCCTTTTCAATCGTATTGTCCGTTGAATGTAATCTCGGTCTATTCGCGGATCGCCTCACGCCATAACCCTTCCACAATACGCTGGGCATAAATCGCCTGCTCACCCGCCGTATCAGGAACAGTCTGATTTTGCACACACTCAATAAAGTGACGCGCGCAGCCGCTAAAACCGCGCTGTTCGAGGGTCGTTTGCCAGCCCGGAATCGGCTGCGTGACGACACCGGCACCGCGTTCTTCTCGCCACTCACGCATATCCGTCACCTCGTACAGCCCGCCATCCGTTACCGCCTGCACCCATTCGCGTTGGCTGCCCGCGCGGCGGTGCATGCTGGTGGTAATCTGTAGCCCTGGCTGGCTGAAGTGATGCTCCGCGTAGAACATACAGCCTTGGTCAGTGGTTTGCAGCATACCGCCGCTGAGTTTCGCCTTACCGTCGGCCAGCCACAGCGCGGTATCCACCACGTGCAGATAGTCATCCAGCAGCGTAAAACGCAGGTCGTGCGGGCCCACGCTGTCAGCGCGGTGCTTGTCCATGCGCAGCGAAGACATCTCACCAGCCCGCTGTTTCAACTGTCGGTACAGCGGCGAAAAACGGCGGTTAAAGCCAACCATCAGGGTCAGGTTTTTACGCGCCGCCAGCGCCACCAGCCGCTCGGCGTCGTCGAGTTTATCGGCCAACGGTTTATCGACGCAGACATGGACACCGGCATTGAGCAGTTCGCTCACCACGGCGTAATGCGAAGCCGTAGAGCTATGAACGAAGACCGCATCACACTGGGCGGCAAGTGCCGTGAGCGAGTCGGCATAGGGCATACGGTAGTTTTCACACACCCGCAGCGCCTTTTCTTTCCCCGGCGACCAGGCTGCCTGTAGCGTCCAGTCGGTCGCGGCACTTAACACCGGCAGCCACGCTTTTTGGGCAATACCGCCCAGCCCCACCACGCCAATGCGAATTTTAGCCATCCTGATTACTCTCCAAGGTGCGCCAGCAGTGAGTCCAGGCGCTGTTTCAACTCGGCGACTTCGCCTTCCAGCGCTTCGACGCGGGAGCGCAGATCATCATCAATCAGCGGGGAATCTGGCTGACTGGCGGCCATCGCCTGCAGGTCCACCTCACCGCTGAACAGATGCATATAGCGGCTTTCGCGTTTACCCGGCTCGCGCGGCAGACGAACGACAAACGGGCCATCTTCACGATTCGCCAGGCGCTCGAGGGTGCTCTCAACTTCCGCCATATCGCCAAATTCATGCATACGCTGCGCGCGACCGCGCAGTTCGCCAGGCGTTTGCGCACCGCGCAGCAGCAGCGTAGTAACCAGCGCCACTTCCGCACTGGAGAGCTTAAGATCGCCAAACTCAGAATTACAAAAACGCTGTTCGTATTTTGTCACCCGGTTGCCAAAACCGCTGACCGTGCGCAGGTAGTGGCGTTTGACCAGCATATCTAGCTGATTCTGCACTTCCGCTTCGCTGAGCGTCATCACCGGTTCCCGGTTGGTTTTCTGGTTGCAGGCCGTAACCACGCCGTTAATCGACAGCGGATACTGCTCGGGGGTAGTAACCTGTTTTTCCAGCAGGCAGCCGATAACGCGGGCCTCGAGCGGACTCAGTTGGTATTTCATGGTTGTCTCCTTAGCGACCAGCAGTCCATTGTGGGGTAGTCAACGCCGTGAGCACGTGATCGCGCCACTCGCCGTCAATCAGCAAATAGTCTTTGGCGTAGCCTTCTTTTTCGAAACCCAATCGCGCCAGCAGTCCACCGCTGCGCTGATTGTGCGGCATATAGTTGGCCATAATACGGTGAATGTGTTGCGTTCGTTGCATATAGCGGATAGCGCTGGTGAGCGCTTCGTACATCATCCCCTGCCCCTGCCATTTCTGGCCGATGGAGTAGCCGAGGTAGCAGGAATGGAATGAGCCGCGCACCACGTTAGAAAAGTTTGCCACCCCGATAATCTCTTTCTCTTCCGGGTCGAGCAACACGAAATAAAAAGCCGTTCCCTGCTTATGAAACTCATTAATCATCGACAACCGCGCCTGCCAGCCCGAAGGATAGCAATGGCTGTCATCGCGGACAGGTTCCCAGGGTTTTAAAAACTGCCGATTCTCGGCGTAATAATCAGCCAGACGCCAGGCGTCCCGGTCATGAACCAGACGCACGACCAGCCGGTCCGTGGTTAACCTAACTTTCGGCACATTACTGCGATAGCCAAACATCTCACTACTCCCGTACCAAACCTATACCCTGGTCGTTTAACTATACCTGCACCACGGCAGCCAATGAAAACAACAATCTATTATTTTGCATTGTGATAAAAAAGCCCCGCGACTGGCAATACGTGAAAAGGTGAGACAGTCCAGCAAAATGAAGATGTTACTGGTATTTTCTAACCGCTTGAGAAATGAGGAAAAGACCAAAACGGTTATTTATTCAGCTGAATAACCCGTTTTTGCCATTTAGAGACAAATAAAGCAGTGCCAACTTTGCGAGAATTCGCTGCCTAAGATTTCGACATGCCGCTATCGTGTATTCTAAGGCGCCCCTGCGGTATCAATATTTATTTCTTTAAAGGCTCCATGATGGGTGAAATTAGCATTACCAAACTGCGATGCCGGCTTTTTCAATGATAAAAAGTCTGCCGACCGCCACGATAAATAGGATCGTTTAGCACGGTATTTATCTGTTTTGAATCTGTCGACACCGGATTTTGCACGCAGCATGAGGTCTGTTTCCGGTAACGGTTGAACCTCACCACGGCACTTTCAGTGTTTTCCGCTGTCACAGACCTACTGACAGCGTATGCTGCTCTTAGTCAGGATGAACATGATGCATCTCGTTGAGGAACCCCATGAATAAATTGTTAGTCATTGCCGCCCTGATTGTCAGCGGTCTGGTCGTTGGTTGTAACCAGCTTACGCAGTATTCCGTCAGCGAGCAGGAGATTAATCAGGCGCTACAGAAACGCAATAATTTCTCCAAAGATATCGGGCTCCCTGGCGTCGCTGACGCGCACATCGTCCTCAGCAATCTCACCAGCGCGATTGGCCGTGAAGAACCGAATAAAATCACGCTCAGTGGCGATGCGAAGCTGGACCTGAATTCACTGTTTGGCAGCCAGAAAGCTAACATTGTTCTGACGCTTAAAGCGCTGCCGGTCTTTAACCAGGAGCAAGGCGCTATCTATCTACAGGAGATGGAAGTCCAGGACGCGAAAGTGACGCCGGAAAAAATGCAGTCGGTGGTACAAACGCTTATCCCGTACCTGAACCAGTCTCTGCGCACCTACTTCAATAAACAGCCCGCCTACGTGCTGAAAGAAGATGCCAGCCAGGGCGAAGCGCTGGCGAAAAAATATGCCAAAGGTATCGAAGTGAAGCCTGGTGAGATCATCATCCCGTTCACTAATTGATTCATCCATAAAAAATGCCCGGCGATGACCGGGCATTTTTTTATCTAAAAGAGATGCAAAGGAAAACGTTTACGCTTATCCTTAGTGCCCGGCAAAAATGACTGCAATCCCACCAGCCGGAGCCTCAAATGACCGCATTACCTCAAGTTGTGAAAATTCGCCGCCCAGACGACTGGCATATTCATCTTCGCGATGGCGAGATGCTGAAAACGGTTGTTCCGTATACCAGTGAACTGTATGGCCGCGCGATTATCATGCCGAATCTGGTTCCGCCAATCACCACCGTGGATGCGGCTATCGCCTACCGCCAGCGTATTCTTGACGCCGTGCCTGCCGGGCATGATTTCACTCCGTTGATGACCTGTTATTTAACCGATACGTTGGACCCTAACGAGCTTGAGCGCGGCTTTAATGAAGGTGTGTTTACCGCCGCCAAGCTGTATCCGGCTAACGCGACCACCAACTCCAGCCACGGTGTCACCAGCACCGATGCCATCATGCCGGTACTTGAGCGTATGGAAAAGCTGGGCATGCCGCTGTTGGTACACGGCGAAGTCACCCACGCGGATATCGATATTTTCGACCGCGAAGCACGCTTTATCGACACCGTCATGGAACCGCTGCGCCAACGCTTGCCGGGTCTGAAGGTGGTATTTGAGCACATCACCACCAAAGACGCGGCGGAATACGTCCGCGACGGTAACGAGCTTATCGCTGCCACGATAACCCCGCAGCACCTGATGTTTAACCGCAACCACATGCTGGTCGGCGGCGTACGTCCGCATCTTTACTGCCTGCCTATCCTTAAACGTAATATTCACCAGCAGGCGCTGCGTGAACTGGTTGCCAGCGGCTTTACCCGCGCGTTCCTCGGCACCGATTCGGCACCACATGCCCGTCACCGTAAAGAAGCGAGCTGCGGCTGCGCCGGATGCTTCAACGCCCCAACCGCACTGAGCAGCTACGCCACGGTATTCGAAGAGATGAATGCACTACAGCACCTGGAAGCCTTCTGTTCGCTGAATGGACCACGCTTCTACGGCCTGCCGGTCAACGAAGGCTTTGTCGAGCTGGTACGTGAAGAGAGCCGGGTGGCCGAAAGCATCGCGCTGAGCGACGATACCCTGGTGCCATTCCTCGCCGGCGAAACGCTGCGCTGGACGGTGAAAAAATAAAATCGCGCCCCCTGTTGTAAAAGCTCGAATGTAACTGTATAAATATACAGTATATTACACAGGGGGCAATTATGCGTATTGAAGTCACTGTTGCAAAAACCACCGTGCTGCCCGCCGGTGCCTTAGACGCGCTGGCAGACGAACTATCCCGCCGTATTAACAACCAGTTTCCCGACAGCGGAGGCAGCGTCAGCGTGCGTTATGCCGCCAGCAACAACCTCTCCGTCATTGGTGGAATTAAAGAAGATAAAGACCGTATCACCGAGATCCTGCAAGAAACGTGGGAAAGTGCGGACGACTGGTTTATTACCGATTAACCCTTGTTCCAACATTGTGTTTTTGCCGGGTCGCCCCGGCTTTTTTTCATCTTTATCCGCTTGTTTTCCCCGCCTTTCATCGCCATATTTTAGATTAGCCGCAAAAACAATGAGCAAAATGGTTGTTTATTGCGCAAACAACAACCTACTCAGGAATTTATGTTGCTTTTGATTTCAATTCTCGAGTATTTATTGAATTGTTGTATACTGATAAAGCTTCACAAAAAATTGCATTAAACCTCGAGAGTTGTTGCCTTTTAACACGTATATAAGGGGTTATGATGGAAAAGAATAATGAAGTCATCCAGACCCATCCCCTCGTCGGATGGGACATCAGCACCGTAGATAGCTATGATGCGCTGATGTTGCGCCTGCACTACCAAGACCCCAATGAATCGAGCAACAAAGAAGCAGAAGTTGGCCAGACCCTGTGGCTAACGACGGACGTCGCACGTCAGTTTATTTCTATTCTTGAAGCCGGGATTGCCAAAATTGAGTCTGGCGATTATCAGGTCAACGAGTATCGCAGGCATTAATGCCGATACTTTCCTCGAGTTAAGAGCCAACAGGCACCTGCGGGTGCCTTAATTATTTCCACGCTTGTATAACCTCTATGGGTTAATTACTCTACCGGTCTGTGTTTCGCGCCTAAACATCGTGTCAGGAAAGACTATGCAATACGATCTTATTATTATTGGCAGCGGCTCCGTTGGCGCTGCGGCAGGTTATTACGCCCGAAAAGCAGGATTAAACGTCCTGATGACCGACGCCCATATGCCGCCACACCAGCAGGGTAGCCACCACGGAGACACGCGCCTGATGCGTCATGCCTACGGCGAAGGCGAAAAATACGTGCCGCTGGTACTGCGCGCCCAGAAGTTATGGGATGAACTTGCCGCCACCAGCGGTGAAGAGCTGTTTGAACGCAGCGGCGTGGTTAACCTTGGCCCTGCCCACTCCAGCTTTCTCCAGACCGCAGCGCAAAGCGCTGCGCAGTTCGAGCTTCCGGTAGAGCATCTCGACGCCGCCGCGGTGATGAAACGCTGGCCGGAGATTATCGTACCGAGCGATTATCACGCTGTTTTTGAACCTAACGCTGGAGTACTGAAAAGCGAACTGGCTGTCAAAACGCTGATTGCAATGGCCAAAGACGCTGGCTGCGCGCAGCTATTTAACTGCCCTGTTACCGCAATACATAGCGATGCTGACGGCGTGACGATTGAAACCTCCGAAGGCAGCTGGCGCGGCAAGAAGTTACTGCTGAGCGCGGGCACCTGGGTGAAACAGTTCTACCCTGAGTTGCCTATTCAGCCAGTACGCAAAGTGTTTGCCTGGTATCAGGCCGATGGCCGCTACAGTAAAAAGAATAATTTCCCGGCCTTCACCGGTGAGTTACCGAATGGCGACCAGTTCTACGGCTTCCCAGCGGTGGAGAATGAGCTAAAAATCGGTAAGCATAATGGCGGCCAGCTGATAAACAGCCCCGAGGAACGAAAAGCGTTTGCGGCAGTTGCGACTGATGGCTCAGAAGCCTTCAGCTTCCTGCGCCAGATCCTGCCGGGAATTGGCGGTTGTCTGCACGGCGCATCCTGCACCTATGATAATTCGCCGGATGAAGATTTTATTATCGACACCCTGCCCGGCCAACCGGATGTCCTGTTTATCGGTGGTCTGAGCGGCCATGGATTTAAGTTTGCTACCGTGCTGGGCGAAATTGCCGCCCAGTTTGCACAACAGCAAACCCCAGCGTTTGACCTGAGCCCCTTCACGCTTAACCGCTTTAATCAATAAAACAAAACGGCCCCGAATTTTCGGGGCCGTTCACTCGAGAATGCTATGCGTCGCCTGTTCAACTATCTCATCAACAATATCCGTGAACACCTAATGCTTTATCTGATGCTCTGGCTGCTGCTGGCAGTGATTGACATCGCCTATCTCTATTTCAGCTAGTTACCGGCGCTTTCCGGGTCCGGAATACCCAGCTTGGTGTTCAGACGACCGCGGGACTTATTGAAGATTTTATTGCCATTTTCCCGCCCAGCGCGACGTAGACGCTGCTCTTCTTCCGGCAGTTTATGCTCTTCCTGACAGGCTTCGCTGCAACAGCCATCATATTTCGCCGCACAGGCCGGGCATTGGATAAACAACAGATGGCAACCGTCGTTTAAGCAATTAGTGTGGCTGTCGCATAGCGTGCCGCACTGGTGGCAATGAGCAATGATCTCATCGGAAATACGCTCGCCCATACGTTCGTCAAAGACAAAGTTCTTGCCAATAAAGCGCACCGGCAACCCCTGCTCACGTGCACGACGCGCATACTCAATGATCCCGCCTTCGATGTGCCAGACCTGCTTAAAGCCGTTGTGCTTCATCCACGCGCTGGCTTTCTCACAGCGAATGCCACCGGTGCAGTACATCACGATCTTTTTATCTTTATGCTCCTGCATCATCTCGACCGCCTTCGGCAACTGCTCGCGGAAGGTATCTGCCGGGATTTCCAGCGCCTGGTCGAAATGACCCACTTCATATTCGTAGTGGTTGCGCATATCGATAAACACCGCATCCGGGTCGTCGAGCATGGCGTTAACTTCGGCAGCCTTCAGGTACTCGCCCACATCGCTGGCATCAAAGGTTGAGTCTTCAATACCATCGGCGACAATACGCTCGCGCACCTTCATACGCAGTACCCAGAACGACTTACCGTCATCGTCCAGCGCAATATTAAGGCGCAGGTTTTTCAACGCCGGGTCGAAGCCGTCCAGGTACTCACGCAGCGCATCAACCTGGCTTGCAGGCACGCTAATCTGCGCATTAATCCCTTCGCGGGCAAGGTAGACGCGGCCAAAGACGTTTAGCGCCGACAACGCGACGTAGAGCGCATCTCGCGTTGCTTTCGGATCGACAATGGTAAAATATTTATAGAATGAGATGGTGGTGCGTGGCTCAGTTTCCGCCAGCATCTGCGCTTTCAGCGTCTCATTCGAAATGCGGTTATGCAACACTGGCATGGTGTTCTTATCCTGCAAAATTGAATGGATGATTCGGTTTATTGATAAACGGGGCGCATGATATAGCAATCATCGCCAATTTACATCTCCATATTTTGCGCTACATTTTTATCACCATCCATTAGGTACCTTAAAACAATCGTTTAAATTAACACCAGTCGAATGCTGGTCATTTTGGATGACAGAGAAAAAGTGCAACAATAGAGCCAGTTGCTTATAACAACAGGAAAGACATGACCCAGTTACCCAAATTTACTGCCGCACTGCTGCACCCCCGTTATTGGCTGTTATGGTTAGCCGTTGGCCTGCTCTGGCTAGTCGTTCAGTTGCCCTATCCGGTTCTTTATCGTCTGGGCCATGCAATGGGCCGATTGGCTATGCGCTTAATGAAACGACGCGCCAAAATTGCTTACCGTAATCTTGAACTCTGTTTCCCCGAGATGAGCGAAGCGGAACGCCAGCAATTGGCGGTGAAGAATTTTGAATCGGTGGGCATGGGCGTCATTGAAACCGGCATCGCCTGGTTCTGGCCTACCGCCCGCATAAATCGCTGGATGGATGCAAGTGGTCTTGAGCATATTCGCGCAGTACAGGATTCCGGGCGCGGCGTATTGCTGATCGGGATTCATTTCCTGACCCTCGAAATGGGCGCGCGGATGTTCGGCATTCATAATCCCGGTATCGGCGTCTACCGCCCGAATGACAACCCGGTCATCGACCTGCTCCAGACCTGGGGCCGCATGCGTTCCAATAAAGACATGATCGATCGTAAAGACCTTAAAGGGATGGTCAGAGCGCTGAAAAACGGCGAAATCATCTGGTATGCGCCGGATCACGACTACGGCCCACGCGCCAGCGTGTTTGCTCCGTTGTTCGCGGTGAAAGATGCGGCGACCACCTCCGGTACCTGGATGCTGGCGAAGATGTCTAAAGCCTGCATCGTGCCGTTCGTACCGCGCCGTAAACCGGATGGCAAAGGCTATGAGCTGATCATCCTGCCGCCTGAGTGCACCCCGCCGCTGGATGATGCCGAAACCACCGCCACGTGGATGAACAAAGTTATCGAGCAGTGCATCATGATGGCTCCCGAGCAGTACATGTGGTTACACCGCCGCTTTAAAACGCGCCCCGAGGGCATGCCCTCCCTGTACTAGCTCTTCCACGCGCAGCCCCGGCTGCGCGTTTTTGTTTTAGCTTTAAAGCTTCCCGCATTGCGACGATATGAACACAGGCGCATAATTAGCAGGCTTATATATACAGTCTTTTTTGGCGACATATCGCCTGCGGAATCCTATGCAACCCTCAGATGCCCCCATAAACTGGAAGCGTAACCTCACCGTCGTTTGGCTCGGCTGTTTTTTAACCGGTGCCGCATTCAGCCTGGTGATGCCTTTTCTCCCCCTCTATGTGGAACAACTTGGCATAACCGGTCATAGCGAACTCAATATGTGGTCCGGGCTGGTGTTCAGTATCACTTTCCTGTTTTCCGCCATTGCTTCGCCGCTGTGGGGCGGGCTCGCAGACCGTAAAGGCCGTAAAATCATGCTGCTGCGCTCGGCGCTGGGCATGGGAGTCGTGATGCTGTTAATGGGGCTGGCACAGAATATCTGGCAATTCCTGGTGCTGCGCGCGCTGCTGGGGCTATTAGGTGGGTTTATTCCTAACGCCAACGCCCTGATTGCAACGCAGATCCCGCGCCACAAAAGCGGCTGGGCGCTGGGGACATTATCCACGGGCGGGGTCAGCGGCGCGTTATTAGGACCACTGGCAGGCGGCTTCCTCGCGGACAACTATGGCCTGCGTCCGGTCTTCTTTATTACCGCAGCGGTCTTGTTTATTTGCTTTATTCTGACGCTCTTTTTTATCCGCGAGAACTTCACCCCGGTCTCCAAAAAGGAGATGCTGCACGTCAAAGAGGTGTTTGGCTCACTGAAAAACCGCGAGCTGGTCTTAAGCCTGTTTGTCACCACCTTAATCATTCAGGTCGCCACCGGCTCGATTGCCCCTATATTGACGCTTTATGTGCGCGATCTCGCGGGTAATATCAGCGATATTGCATTTATCAGCGGCATGATTGCGTCGGTACCCGGCGTGGCCGCGCTGCTGTGCGCGCCGCGACTGGGCAAACTGGGCGATCGCATCGGCCCCGAAAAGATCCTGATCGCCGCCCTCATCATTTCAGTGCTGTTACTGATCCCCATGTCGTTTGTACAAACGCCATTGCAGCTAGGAATCCTGCGGTTTCTGCTCGGCGCTGCCGATGGCGCGCTGCTACCCGCAGTGCAAACGCTGCTGGTCTACAACTCCAGCAACCAAATTGCCGGGCGAATTTTCAGCTATAACCAATCCTTTCGCGATATCGGTAACGTCACCGGCCCGCTGATTGGCGCCGCCGTCTCAGCAAACTATGGCTTCCGCGCCGTGTTTTTCGTTACCGCCCTGGTGGTATTAATTAACGCCGTTTATACCGGGCTTAGCCTGCGTCGTCGCCCTGCCCCATCCCGTACCTGAAGTACTCGCCCGGCGGTTTGCGTAAATTCAAAGCCGCGGGCGTGTACAACCAAAAAGTTCAGCTATTATTTTCCTGAATACCCATCATATTGCAGGGAGTTGAGATGACTTTATATGCCACCCTCGAAGAAGCTATTGATGCGGCACGCGAAACGTTCCTCGCCGATAACCCCGGTCTTGAGGAAGGTGACGCGGACGTACAGCAGTTCAATATGCAAAAGTACGTTCAACAAGACGGCGACATTATGTGGCAGGCCGAGTTCTTTGCCGACGAGGATGAAGACGGTGAATGCCTACCGATGCTCACTGGCGAAGCGGCCCAGAGCGTATTTGACGGCGACTTCGATGAAGTTGAACTGCGTCAGGAATGGATAGAAGAGAATACGTTGCACGAATGGGATGAGGGCGAGTATCAGCTTGAGCCCTCGCTGGATACCGAAGAGGGCCAGACCGCTGCCGATGAGTGGGATGAGCGCTAGTTACTCGTAAGGCCCGTGGCTGGCATCGATAGGCAGCAACAGGGTATCGAAGACCAGCGAGAATGGCAGATCAAGAATGGTGACATAACGCCAGGCGGAATCACGCAGATCCCATTGCACGCCCGGGTAGTACTGGTTTCCGTGGCCTTGCCCCGGGATTGTCCGGCTGATAATGCTGCCGCATCCGCTCAGCACCGTCACCATGGCCGCCACCAGAATGATTCGTATCACGTCAATCTTCCTCATTAAACAGACAAAAAAATACCGGCAATCATTGCCGGTATTTCCCTACGGCGAATCTAAGCTCCACGCGTTCCCAGCCTGAAGGCCGGGAACAGGCCTATTATCGCTATTTTGTTTTCAACGCCAATGGATTCAGCGTGAGTTTGTTGTACTCGCCCACCCACGAAGAGTATTTCTCCGGTGCCGCCCAAACGCGATAGTGCATGCGCGACAGCGTGACCGGGTCGCTCAGCAGAACCAGGCGACGATCGCGGTTAAGTTTGTCCGGCATATCGTTTAGAGCCTGCTCAACGTGACGGTCACGGGCGATTTCCAGCACCTTGCTGCTACGGTGACGGGCGGTTGCCATCGCCGTCGCCAGGGCGTTGAATGATGGGTTAAACACCGCATGCATAAAGCCATCGTCGAGGATCCGTTCGCGGTTAAGCTTCAGATAACTTTCGGTATCCGCCAGCACCTTCGGCGTACTGTACTCTTCCGGGATCAGGAACAGCTTCCAGCGTTTGGTGCGCAGACCGTTGGTTGCCCGACTCGACACCACTGACACAAACGGCGACAGGATCAGCGAGAAGACAATCGGTGACAGCCAGAACAGGAAGCGCAGATCCAGCCACGCCATGCCAACAGCCCACACCAGACCCAGCAGCATCTGCGAGCCATGACGCATAAACGCTTCGCTCCACGGCGTCGAGTCATCGTCACGTTGCGGAGAATTCCAGACCACTTCCCAGCCCAGGAACGCGCTGACCACAAACACGGTGTGGAACAGCATACGCACTGGCGCCAGCAGCACTGAGAACAGCACTTCCAGCAGCAGGGAAATCGTCACGCGGATAAAGCCGCCGTACTCTTTCGAGCCTTTGCACCACACCAGAATAATGCTCAGCAGCTTCGGCAGGAAAAGCAGAACCATCGTTGAGGCGAACAGGGCAATGGCCAGCTCAGGACGCCACTGCGGCCATACCGGGAACAGCTGACGCGGCTGCAGGAAGTACTGCGGCTCGGTCAACGCATGTACCACCTGTAGCGCAGTCGACAGGGCCAGGAACATAAACCACAGCGGCGCAGAGAGGTAGGACATTACGCCGGTCAGGAACACCGCGCGGTGTACCGGGTGCATGCCTTTCACCAGGAACAGGCGGAAGTTCATCAGGTTCCCCTGACACCAGCGACGGTCACGCTTGAGTTCATCCAGCAGGTTTGGCGGCAGCTCTTCATAGGAACCCGGCAGATCATAGGCAATCCACACGCCCCAGCCGGCACGGCGCATCAGCGCGGCTTCGACAAAGTCATGCGACAGAATCGACCCGGCAAAGTTACCGTCACCCGGCAACGGTGCCAGCGCACAGTGCTCGATAAACGGCTTCACGCGGATAATCGCATTGTGCCCCCAGTAGTGGGATTCCCCCAACTGCCAGAAGTGCAGACCCGCGGTAAACAGCGGCCCGTAGACGCGCGTCGCAAACTGCTGGCAGCGCGCATACAGCGTGTCCATCCCGGAAGCGCGTGGCGAAGACTGGATAATCCCCGCATTCGGATTCGCTTCCATCAGACGCACCAGGTTAGTCAGACAATCGCCGGACATTACGGAGTCGGCATCCAGTACCACCATGTAGCTGTACTGATTACCCCAACGACGACAGAAGTCATCGATGTTACCGCTTTTACGCTTCACGCGACGACGACGACGACGGTAGAAGATCTGCCCTTCGCCCTGCACTTCGGCGATAAGCTCCATCCACGCTTTCTGTTCTGCGACGCAGATGTCCGGGTTGTAGCTGTCGCTCAGGATATACACATCGAAGTGTTTTTCCTGACCGGTAGCCTTCACCGACTCCCAGGTCGCACGCAGACCAGCGAACACGCGGGACACATCTTCGTTGCAGATAGGCATAATCAGCGCCGTCCGGTGTTCCGGATTCAGCGGCTCATCGCCTACCGTCGAGGCAGAAATACTGTACTTATCGCGGCCTATCAGTAGCTGCAGGAAGCCCATCAGCGCGGTCCAGAAACCGGCTGAAACCCAGCAGAACAACACGGCGAACAGAATCAGGATCCCGGTTTGCAACAGATACGGCAGCAGTTGCATAAAGGAAAGCCAGACGTTCTGCCCAATCATGTCCGCTGGATTAATCAGCGCCCATCCCTGATACGGCAGGATGGTTTTCATGTACCAGGTCGCCACCACGGTCTGAGCCAGAGTAAGGATAAGCAGGGTATAGCGGCGCAAAGAGCCCACCGTACGCCATTTTGTCTCATGCTCCTGCTCTTCTTTGGTCAAGCGGGAAAGATAACGAGGAGTGACGTCGCGACCGCGCAGGCGATCCCAAAAACGGCCAACCGGGTTCGTCCGCCATGGATCGGGGAACATGGAGGAACGCGTTGCCTTCGGCATCGCCTTAAGCTGGGTACGCCCTTCGTCATCTTTGGTTAGCTGATCGCCAGCCAAAGAGTCAGGCCAGCTCTGTTCGAGCCGGGCCTTAACGGACGCCAGGGGAGTATCGTCATCACGGGAAAAAGATTGATGTTCGTCATCCAGTGCTTCGTGAACGGCACGGAGATCCGTGCCGGGAAGCGCTGCTTTTTCAGTATCCGTAAGCGACAGTGCGTCGATATACTTCGTAGTGTTATTCATTTGCAGGCAGCTGATAGCTCCAGGTTTCACTCAGCGACTGATCGGCATTGACCAGGGCTGCACGCATTTCAGTGGTTTTCTTCGGATCTTTCACTTTCACGCGCAGCGTTAAACGCCAACCTTTAGTGACCGGGTTGTAGCGAACGCTGTTTTCGACGATTTCACCGTTATCACCAATGCTGGCCTGGGCCGTTACCGCCGTATCCTGCGGCAGTTTGCGCATTTCAGCACCGGTGAAATCAACCACGAATGCTACCGTACCGTCTGGCTGGCGAATCAGGTTGGACTGTTTCACATCGCCGGTAGAACGGCGAGTCTGCATGACATACGCGCTGTCCGCGTCGTGCAGTTTCTCTTCGTCACGGGTAAAGGTGATGGTGTACTTATAGTTCATCTCTTTACCGGCATCCGGCAGCTTGTCCGGCGTCCAGTAAGCAACGATGTTGTCGTTAGTTTCGTCGTTAGTTGGGATTTCTACCAGCTCGATGGTCCCTTTGCCCCAATCACCTTTTGGCGTGATCCAGGCGCTAGGACGCAGATCGTAGCGGTCGTCAAGATCCTCAAAGTGAGAGAACTGACGGCCACGCTGCAACAGACCGAAACCTTGTGGATTTTCGGTCGCAAAGCTGCTGACGGCCAGATGTTTAGGGTTGTTCAGCGGACGCCAGATCCACTCATCGTTACCGGCATGAATAGACAGGCCGTTTGAGTCATGGAGTTCAGGACGGAAGTTAGTCGTCGGCGACGGCTGGCTCGGCCCAAACAGGAACATACTGGTCAGCGGTGCAACGCCCAGTTTGCCCACTTTATCGCGCAGGTAGATTTTGGTTTGTACATCAACCACGGTATCGCGGCCAGGCATCACCACAAAACGGTAGGCGCCGGTTGCACGTGGGGAGTCCAGCAGTGCATAGATAGTCAAACGCTTGTCGTTGGCTTTCGGACGTTCGATCCAGTATTCGCGAAAGCGAGGGAACTCTTCGCCAGACGGCAGCGCGGTGTCAATGGCCAGGCCACGTGCTGACAACCCGTAAACCTGCCCCTGACCCAGCACGCGGAAATAGCTCGCGCCAAGCATGCTGACGATTTCGTCGTTTTTATCTTTGCTATTCAGTGGGTAAAGCACTTTAAAGCCCGCGAAGCCAAGATCCTTCACGGTGTCTTTGTCATGCTGCACATCACCAAAAGTAAAATAGTCCGGGCTATATTTAATTTTACGCACGGAAGTCGCCGTGACTTCATTAATCGTCACCGGCGTGTCGAAATACATACCCTGATGGTAAAACTCAAGCTTAAATGGGGTCTTTATTTTGCTCCAGTATGCCTTATCGTGGTTGAACTGGATTTGTTGGTAGTCCGCGTATTTCATGTCACGGAACACGGATGGCAGATTGCTTTTCGGCGCTTCATAGCTCTTATCAGCTAGCGATTTAGCCTGCTTCGCAACGTCATCAATACTGAATGCCCATGCAGATGAAGTACACAGGGACAACATTACGGCTGCGCCTAACCAACGCAGTTTCATCATCTGTGGTGTATGTTTCATATAACTAAGCACTTCCCCCTTTGTGTGCTTAAATCGATCCGATCCATATTACTGGAAATTCAAGCGATCCGACAACATAATCCCCATATTGTTCAGCGCGGTGGCTTATGGAATAAACAACTGTTAACCGCACTTTGCACTTTGTGTGCTTATCCTGGAGACAGGTAGCCAGAGTTAGTGTAGGGTTGCCAACGAATGTAAACTTCATCGTCAGCTTGCGTAAGGCGATTAGTCCGAGAATCATACCTAACCCTATGAATAACAAACCCGCACAGCGTGAATACTTCCTCGACTCCATTCGGGCCTGGCTGATGCTCCTGGGGATTCCTTTTCACATCTCACTACTCTACTCCAGCCACACCTGGCATATGAACAGTGAAACGCCGTCATGGTGGTTAACGCTGTTCAACGATTTCATTCACGCTTTTCGCATGCAGGTATTTTTTGTTATCTCGGGCTACTTTTCCTATATGCTTTTTTTGCGCTATCCGCTCAAAAAATGGTGGAAAGTCCGCGTGGAGCGAGTCGGTATTCCGCTGCTTACCGCCATCCCGCTTCTGACGCTACCGCAATTCCTGATGCTGCAATATGTAAAGGGTAAGACGGAAAGCTGGCATACGCTCACTTTCTATCAAAAATATAATACGCTGGCCTGGGAACTGGTGTCGCATCTGTGGTTCTTGCTGGTGCTGGTGGTCCTCACCACCCTCGGTATTCTGGCGTTTCGTCTGATGCGTCGCCGCCAGATGCGCAGACGCGCCGATCTTTTCGATAATATGTCGATGGGTAAGTTGACGCTGATGTTCTTGCTGCTGGGTATCGTCTACGCAGCCATTCGCCGCACAATTTTCTTACTCTATCCACCGATCCTGAGCGACGGCTTATTTAACTTTGTCGTCATGCAGACGCTCTTCTACATTCCGTTCTTTATTCTTGGCGCGCTGGCGTTTATTCACCCGCGGCTGAAGACGCTGTTTATCACGCCGTCGCCCTGGTGCATTTTTGCCGCACTGCTCGGGTTCATCGCTTATCTCGCAAACCAGCATTATGGTTCTGGCGATGCGTGGATGTATGAGACTGAGTACGTCGTTACGATGGTGCTAGGTCTGTGGATGGTCAACGTGGTCTTTTCGTTTGGTCACCGCCTGCTGAACTTCCAGTCAGCACGAGTGACCTATTTCGTGAACGCGTCTTTATTTATCTACCTGGTGCATCATCCATTAACGCTGTTTTTTGGCGCATGGATAATGCCAGGTATTAGTTCAAATGCGCTGGGTTTCCTGACTGGCCTGCTGTTTGTCGTCGGCTGCGCAATATTGCTCTATGAGATTCATCTGCGCATTCCGTTGCTGCGTTTTCTTTTCTCCGGTAAGCCCCAGCAAAAAATAGCCAAGGCTCCGACCAGCGGTACTAAGTGTTAGCATCATTCGCCAGAAAAGGCATCCTGGTCTGGCTGAGCTGCTGCTGATACAGCGCCAACGTCTCCTCGTCGAAGCAAACAAAGTAGACGATCTCTGGCAAACTACGCCGAGTAAGAAAGGCGGCCACGGTGCTGACCGCAATCTCTGCTGCTGGGGCATGCGGGTAGCCGTATGCCCCGGTTGAAATGGCTGGAAACGCAAGCGTGCGATAACCATTGTCTAACGCCAGCTGCAGGCTGTTGCGGTACGCTTGCTCTAATAGAGAAGCTTCATGTGCATCCCCGCCCTGCCAGACCGGCCCGACGGTATGAATAACCGCCTTCGCTTTCAAATCCCCTGCATGAGTAATCACAGCATGTCCCGGTGGGCAGGTACCCTGCTGCTGACGTACAACCGCGCAAGCCTCCTGTAGCGAGGGGCCTGCTGCACGGTGGATGGCGCCATCAACACCGCCACCACCCATCAGTGAAGGGTTGGCGGCATTGACAATAACATCCACGTCAAGGCGTGTGATATCGCCTTGCAGCAGCTGAATTCGTTCGGTCATGCTTACTATCCTCTGTCTAAGAAGAACATATTGTCTACCATAGACAACGCTGACCGCAATTTCGTTTCGGACTATTTGTATTCGACTTTCAGTATTGCCAGTTTTTTCGCCCGGTCCACCCACTGTAGACGGGCTGTGCTCATGTCATTAGAAATAACATTACCCTGAACCAACGCACTGATGGGGATAGCCTGCTCAGTAGTGCCGATTTTATCGTTATAGCATTTAACATGAACTTGTTTTGGAGAGGCTTGATATGCGCAAGGAGTTTCAACAATCTGCCCAACAAAGTGGATAACGCCACCGCTTGCTGCAAGGGCAGATGTCGAACTCAACGCAAGGAAAGAAACGATAGAAATCAAACTGCGGATGATTGTTTGCATGGCAACTCCCAGTGAATTTTAAGTGTCTGGAATAGCGCACGGTTCCGTAGTGCATCTCTGGCTCACATTCTGTAAACATTGCATTTACATTAATGACGTTAGACGGCTTTTATGTTTCCTGCATACGGAGCCTATCGATAAGCCATCTACTTTCTATTCTCGGCAGCCTTAGCGATCTCTTGATTCATTTCGTAAAAGAAAAAGGCCGTAATGCTCAGATCACGGCCTTCTCATCTTTTTAAACTCATTGTGACTACATTACCTATACATCTGAACCATTAACGGAAGTTACAGCCAGCAGCACCCGGTTGATTACATTTTGCCCCATCAGCCGTGCCAGAAACCGGGCTACTGGTGAAGAAGCCACCACGAACTGTGGTTGCAGTCACGCTTGGGGTACCGCCGACCGGATCGACGCCACCACCATCTCCGCCACCGTTATTGCCGCCACCATTGTTACCGCCACCATTGTTACCGCCACCGTTATTGCCGCCGCCGTTGTTACCGCCGCCGTTGTTGCCGCCGCCGTTGTGACCACCGCCGTTGTGACCGCCGCCGTTGTGACCGCCGCCGTTGTTGCCGCCGCCGTTGTGACCACCGCCGTTGTGACCGCCGCCGTTGTGACCGCCGCCGTTGTGACCGCCGCCGTTGTGACCGCCGCCGTTGTGACCGCCGCCGTTGTGACCGCCGCCGTTGTGACCGCCACCGTTGTCGCCGCCGCCGTTATGACCGCCACCGTTGTGACCGCCGCCGTTGTCGCCGCCGCCGTTATGACCGCCGCCGTTATGACCGCCGCCGTTATGACCGCCGCCGTTATGACCGCCGCCGTTGTGACCGCCGCCGTTGTTGCCGCCGCCGTTGTGACCGCCGCCGTTGTTGCCGCCACCGTTGTTGCCGCCGCCGTTGTTGCCGCCACCGTTGTCGCCGCCACCGTTGTGACCGCCACCGTTGTGACCGCCACCGTTGTGACCGCCACCGTTGTCGCCGCCACCGTTGTGACCGCCACCGTTGTGACCGCCACCGTTACCCCAACCGCCGCCATTACCCCAGCCGCCGCCGTTACCCCAACCGTTGCCGTTGCCCCAGCCGCCGCCTAAACCACCACCATGGCCTCCGCCGATGCCGCCACCATGGCCTCCGCCGATGCCGCCACCATGGCCTCCGCCGATACCACCGCCATGGCCTCCGCCGATACCACCGCCATGGCCTCCGCCGATGCCACCATCATGGCCTCCGCCGATACCGCCACCAATACCACCACCATGGCCGCCACCGATACCACCGCCATGGCCTCCGCCGATACCACCGTCGATGCCGCCGCCGATGCCACCACCATGGCCGCCGCCGATACCGCCGCCGATGCCACCACCAATGCCGCCATCGTTGCCGCCGCCCTGACCACCGCCGTTGCCGCCGCCCTGACCACCGCCGTTGCCGCCACCCTGACCGCCGCCATTACCGCCGCCATTACCGCCGCCCTGACCGCCATCGTTGCCGCCGCCCTGACCACCGCCGTTGCCTCCGCCCTGACCGCCGCCGTTGCCGCCGCCCTGACCGCCATCGTTGCCGCCGCCGTTGCCACCGCCCTGACCGCCGCCGTTGCCGCCGCCCTGACCGCCACCGTTGCCGCCGCCATTACCACCTCCCTGACCGCCACCGTTGCCGCCGCCATTACCGCCGCCCTGACCGCCGCCGTTGCCGCCACCCTGACCACCACCGTGATCACCACCGCCTCCATTGCCACCACCGCCTCCGTTACCGCCACCGCCTCCGTTACCACCACCGCCTCCGTTACCACCACCGCCTCCATTACCACCACCGCCTCCGTTACCGCCACCGCCTCCGTTACCACCACCGCCTCCGTTACCACCACCGCCTCCGTTACCACCACCGCCTCCGTTACCACCACCGCCTCCATTACCGCCACCGCCTCCATTACCGCCACCGCCTCCATTACCGCCACCGCCTCCATTGCCGCCGTGGTCGCTACCGCCGCCATTTCCATTGCCGTTGCCATTATTGCCGTTACCGTTACCACCGCCTCCACTACCGTTACCGTTATTTGAATTCTGGCCGCTGTTGCCATTATTACCGTTACCACCTGCAGCTACGGCATATATAGTCGCCGCAGGGTATAAAACGGTGAGCGCCACTATGATGGCGAGTTGCTTCATTTTCATGATGAACCCTTTCACACGTTATTAGTTGCTGTGTGCTATTGCCGTAAAAACCGATCATTTTGTAATAAAAACAAATATAACCAGAGATAATCACGACACCCTTCCGGAAATTACATAACACCCTAACGATAAGTACGTAATTAATAAGGAGAGACAAAAATATAAATTTCAATAAGTTATGAAGCCAATTAATAATGAGAAGGCACAGCGACTAAAGATTTGATGATAGAGATCCCACACAATCAGAAAAAGTATTGTGTTTAAAATAATGACCGAGACGCTTCCACTACAGATTTTAAAATAAAAATCATAGTGCTTATTGCTCGATGTTAATTGGTATCTAAAATCATATTAATCTTTAAAAATTTACCACCTTACCGTGCCAGAGATATCGAAAGAAAGATATGTAAGTTTTACCACACCGAAATACTCAGTGACTCGATGCTATACGGATGAGTATGCATATTGGCAAGGTATGATGTTCTCATTACAAAGAATGATTTATTTTAAAAAAGTCAAACTTTAGTATTACCAATCACCTTGTTAATACAATTAGCCAACGCAAAATGAAAACAACACGTTATAAGCATGATGCTTCTACTAAAGTTTGAAGAACGATAAACAGCACATAAAATCATCATACAAATAGTATGATGCAATCATATTATGGCAACACGATGATTACACATTACATTGATTATAATAATATTTAAACTAAATTAATGTATATGTATGATCATTAAGATATTGCGTTAAAAACTTAATCAATATAATTAATTTACATTTTGTAATTTATTTTTACATTATGTTTCATGATTATTTCTTGCTTTAAGGTATGCAACGACTAAATTTTAAATTAAGAAGCATTGGCTATTATTTCTATATTCGTAATACTTAAACCACACAGCAACCACTTTTCAGCAGTGCTTAAATAGATGATTCTATAATATGTGACTGTTGTTAATATAAAATTGGGGACTCATCATGACAAAAGAGCTCACCTTTTCTAACCAGACTCTTTTCTTGATTACAAGGCCGTCACTTCAGTCGTGCGCCCTTGCACAAAATCTGAAAAAGTTACTCAAGATGGATGTGAAAATCATTAATATTCACATAGTTAACATAGATAGCATTGCTAATGGCATCATTCTTTTTGATTTGATAGAGACTGACAAGCGGTTAATAAAAGGATGGCAAGAAGAACTGTGTAAAATTAAAAGTGGCGTCAAGCTACTCCTCTTTAATGCACCTGAAGATTATGCCTATTCTGATATCGAAACCTGGCCACATATCTGCGGCATATTTTACTCTCATGATGAAGAACATTTTCTGATCAAAGGGTTACAGAAAGTAATGGAGGGAGAATGCTATTTTTCCCGTAAGTTAGCCAGTTATCTGATCATGCATTCAGGTAACTATCGTTACGATAATTTAGAAAGCACGATCCTGACTTACAGAGAAAAAGAGATCCTGAACAAGCTGCGTATCGGCGCGTCAAACATTGAAATCGCCCGCTCACTGTTTATTAGTGAAAGTACGGTTAAAACCCACCTTTACCATCTGTTCAAGAAAATTGCCGTTAAGAATCGCACTCAGGCCGTATCGTGGGCAAACGACAATTTTAAGCATTAAATCAAGAGATAAAAAAACGGCGGCAGATTCATCATCTGCCGCCGTTTTGATTTATGTGCTGCTATCAGAGCACTGGTTCTTTCGCAGATTGCGTTCTGGCTTTCCGATTAGCGAGCCACAGACCGCTATTTTTCATCGCATAACCAAACGCTAATCCCACCACTAAAGAGGGGACCACCAGCTTCCAATTGCCCTGCCCAGCGAAAGTCGCACAGGCACCGATAAAAGTACCGGGCACAAATGAGAGCAGCAGCTGTTTCGCCTGAATACACATCAGGAACGCCACAATGCCGGTCATAACATAGCCGACGATCTCCAGATGGGGAGCCAATGCGCTGCCGTAGATGATCACCAGCGCCCAAATAACGCCACTCATGGTTGTGCAGGCGGAAATCGCCAGGCCCTTTAACCCACCCGTCGGACAGGCAAAATAGGCCGTACAGCCTAAGAATCCGGCCCAGCTGAGTAACCCGAGGGATACGGCAACCCATCCCCAGATACCGGAGAGAATGCCTGTTGTGATTGCAATAGCTAAGATAACGTTCATGGCGAGCATCTTAGCAGATACTCTCCCATTTGATGAGATCATGAGCACACAATTCTAATGGTGCTCATTTCAATTACATTAATTTTGTGATTAAAATCACTCTTCTTGTTCTTCCTGCAGATCGTCAAACATCGCCGAAATCGCTTCGCGAGTCAGCGTTGCCATCGCACGCCAGAACGTCGTCGTCGCATGGGCTTCAACTTTCCCAAGGAAAGTCCCCACCCAAGGCAGAATATAATCGTCAAACAGGGTTTCCAGCGCCTCGTTATCATCTTCGGTAACGTTATCTTCCAGCCACGAAGCGGCCAGCAACAGCGTACCCAGTTGATCCGCAGGGTTATCACCCAATGGCATACCATGCATGGTTAAAAAGGCACGGACTTCAGCTTCCGTCGCCCCTTCCACCCAAGCGCTACGTACCGGCGGCACGCTACACTCTTCGCCAACAAACAGTGCATTATAATCAGCAGCAATCTGCTGGATATCGCAGCTCTTTTGCAGACGAGCTAGTAGTTCATCCTGCTCCAGCGGCCAGTTTGCTGCCAGCTTGCCTTCGCGAATCAGGGTAAACAGCGGAACCAGCAGAGGATCTTGCGGTTGACGGTAATACAGTGAGCCAAGCGCACGACAGATGATTGAAAACTCGTTCATTCAGTTAATCCAGTTAGTCATTAAAATTCAGCAAATTCGGGAATCGACGGCATGCCGCGCGATTCAAGATAATTCAGGAAACGGCGTGGAGTCACGTTGAGGATCCTCTCCTGAGGAAAATCCACAGCATCAAGGATCTTCTGGCACTCGGTAAACTCACCCAGCGTGAATGCGGTATGCGAGTCCGACCCCAGCGCCAACCAGCCCCCTGCGTCACGTACTGCGGCGGCAATAGCCTGGCAGTTTTGCTCGCTACCTACGCGTGAACTGACAAAAGAAGAGTTATTAATCTCCAACGCCACATGATACTTCGCCGCTGCGGCGGCAATTGCCGGAATATCTACAGGAAATTTCGGATTTCCCGGATGGCTAATCATATGAACGTTACCACTCGCCATGGCGGCAATCATCGCCTCGGTGTGCGTCTCTTTATCCTTGGGGGCGAAAACTGGCTCATGGAAGCCAGCAATAATAAAGTCCAGCGAGGTCAGCATTGGTCCGGTGCAGTCAATCTCACCGTCGATATTTTTGATATTCGCTTCAATACCGCGCAGGATCCCAACGCCATCGACAATACGTGGCCAGATACGCATATTCACAAAGTGCCAGTAATGCGGAGCGTCGGCCATATCGGGGCCGTGATCGGTAATCGCGAATAGCTTGATCCCTTTGCGTTTCGCTTCGGCGATATAGTCATGCAGCGTACTGTAGGCATGTGTACTGGCGACAGTGTGCATATGTAAGTCAACAGGATACATCACATTCTCCTCTTTTGTGATTACTCAAGGATAGCAGGAAAGCCCCACGTTTATTAGCCTGGCATATCAGTAGCCGCGTTGACGATCGACCTGTCCATCGACCTGCTCACCGCGCTCCAGCTGGCTAATTGTGTGCGCAATGTAGCTAATGGCTTCCTGAGGACGGGTAACGGCAGCTACGTGCGGAGTCATCGTCACCCGCGGGTGGCGCCATAAAGGGCTTTCTTTGGGTAATGGTTCACGACTAAAAACATCCAGCATCGCGGCTTTCAGCTTGCCGCTATCGAGAGCTACCAGCAGTTCGTCTTCCACCACATGAACACCGCGCGCCAGATTGAGAACGTAGCTATTATCAGGCAGTTGGGCCAGCAGCGACTGATTGATGATGCCAATGGTTTCGGCGGTGTTGGGCAGAAGATTGATTAGCACCCGGGTTTCACGCAGGAATTCCCCAAATTCAGCCTCACCGGCAAAACTTGTCACCTGCGGCCAATCTTTACGGCTGCGGCTCCAGCAACGTACCGGGAATCCCCACGCCAAAAGACTTTGCGCCACTTTCGAACCCAGCACGCCCGCCCCCATAATGCCAATGGTGAATTCCTCATGGTGATAATCGGGCAGCGGCTGCCAGGTGCCTTCACGTTGTAACGCCTGATAGTCATCAAAACGGCGGAACCAATGCAGCACCTGACTTACGGCATACTCCTGCATCTGGCTTCCCATCCCGGTATCTTCCAGGCGGTACAGCGGGGTCGATTCCGGCAACATTTCAGGGTGAGCCTTGAGTTTGCTGAGGATAGAATCGACGCCGGCGCCTAGTGCAAACACCGCTTTCAGCTCGCGCCCCTGCAACATTTCCACCGGCGGATGCCACACCAGAGCGTAATCTGCCGGTTGGTTGTCACCGCGCTGCCACGCGCGGACATTAGCGCCCGGCAATTTCTTGCTCAGCTCGGCAATCCAGTAAGGGGTATCAAACGTGGGATGGTAAAAGATGATCTCCATTGCGACTCCTGTTTTAAAGCACCTCGACGAGAGCTCGCCCGGCGCATTTTTGATTATTTTTGTGATTTCACAGCATAACAAATTTCGTTTACCTGTCCCGCGAAATGCGGGGCTGATCGCAAAAAAGACGATTTATGCGTATTTAAGGAACAAGTTGAGCGAAGTTTGTCTAAACGCACGATTTTTTTAAAAAGTTTATTGACGCTGGCAGGCCTTTTCCCTACATTAGCGCTCGTCCCAGCAACACGGGACAACAATATGGTGAGGTGTCCGAGTGGCTGAAGGAGCACGCCTGGAAAGTGTGTATACGGCAACGTATCCGGGGTTCGAATCCCCGCCTCACCGCCATATTTTAAGAAGAGCTCGTACGCAAGTACGGGCTTTTTTTTCGCATATTGCACGCTCCGGCGGGGTGAGAAGCCCGGACCCGGGGTCGACAACTGGCGCAGCCAGTTGGACAGACGGCGAACGCAGTGAGCTGGCTGCCCGTCAGGGCGAGCAAAGCGAGTCAATCCCCGCCTCACCGCCATATTTTAAGAAGAGCTCGTACGCAAGTACGGGCTTTTTTTTTCGCATGTTGCACGCACCAAAGGGGTGAGAAGCCCGGGCCCGGGAAAATGTAAAATCAATCTTCGCTCATCTGCGCATATTCCTCGCTCAGGAAATCCACCAGCGCTCTCACTGCCGGTAGCAATCCACGGCGCGATGGGAATACGGCGTGGATCACTTCACGTTTCGGTTCCCACCCATCGAGGATCCGGACCAAAGATCCCTCGGCCAACTGTTCTCTCGCCATTAAGAGCGGCAGTTGAACTACGCCAATGCCTGCAATAGCGGCATCACGCAGCGTCAGCATATCGCCGGTTATTAAACGTGGTGTGAAATGAACTTCAGCTCTGGCGCCCTTTGGCCCATCCAGCAACCACCTATGAATGTGTTTTCCGGCCGACATACTCAACCCCGGCCAGCGGCTGAGATCGTCCGGCGAGTTCGGTTTACCCAACAAAGCCACCAGCGACGGGCTTGCCACCAGACAATGCCCACGGTCAGCCAACACGCGCATTACCAGATCGCTATCTTCAAATGGGCGCGGTCTGACACGAATCGCTACATCAACGCCCTCCGCCACCAGATCAACCCTCCGGTTAGTGGCCTCCAGTTGGATCTGTACGCCAGGATAACGCGCCATAAAACGCGCCAGCATCGGCCCCACATGCACATGTAATAACGTTACCGGGCAAGCCAACTTCACGCATCCGCGCGGTTCAGCCTGTAATACCGCAATAGCCTCTTGCGCTGCTTCCGCTTCTATTAGCATCGCTTTGCAGTGCTGATAGACCGTTTGCCCCACCTCAGTCACCGTAAACTGCCGGGTCGTCCGATAGATCAAACTTACGCCAAGCTGTTCTTCCAGTTGGGCAATCCGTCGGCTGAGTTTCGATTTTGGGACATCCAGCGCCCGTCCCGCAGCGGCAAAGCCACCGTTATCCACCACGTGCACAAACCACGCTAATGCATTGAGATCCTGCATCGCACCTCATCGTTCCATTTTCGCAACAGTGTAGGTCAATTTTACTATCTACCGAGAAATTAACCTCGAATATAAGCTAATAACCATCAACGCTCACTACGCAGGAGAAACAAATGAAACAGATTACGGGTGTCTATACCGCACCACGTCCACACTGGGTGGGCGATGGCTTCCCGGTTCGTTCGTTATTTTCTTATCAGTCGCATGGCGAAAGCCTGAGCCCATTTCTGTTGCTTGACTATGCCGGGCCACACCACTTTCCCGCTGACGGTGCCAAACGCGGCGTAGGTGAACATCCCCATCGCGGGTTCGAGACGGTGACTATCGTCTACGCCGGTGAAGTAGAACACCGCGATTCCACCGGCAAAGGGGGCGTGATTGGTCCAGGAGACGTGCAGTGGATGACGGCGGGTGCAGGCATTCTTCATCAGGAGTTTCATTCGGCTGAGTTTGCCCGCCAGGGCGGCGAGCTGAAGATGATTCAGCTGTGGGTCAACCTGCCAGCGAAAGACAAAATGACCGCACCGGGCTACCAGGGCATTGAAGCCGCCACGATCCCGACAGTCACGCTATCTGACGAGAGGGGTTCGCTGCGGGTGATTGCAGGCCGCTACGGGAATGTGACCGGCCCTGCCAGCACCTTCTCGCCGATGAACGTGTGGGACATGCAGATCCCGCGGGATAAAGAGGTCTCATTTGAGCAACCTGAAGACTGGAGCACTGCGATTATTGTGCTGGAAGGCAGCGTGACGGTGAACAGTGACACCGTCGCCGAGGAGGCGCAGCTAGTGGTGCTAAGTCAGCAGGGCAAACGCGTGCATCTTCACGCCAGCAGCGACGCGAAAGTACTGGTCCTGGCCGGTGAGCCGATAGATGAACCGATTGTGGGCTATGGCCCCTTCGTGATGAACAGTAAAGCCGAAATTGCCGAAGCCGTTCGTGATTTTAACTCCGGCCATTTTGGTCAGATTTAACCGTCATCAACGCCATCATTCCCAGCGTTAATCCACCTGCCCTGTTATCGACCGACGGGGCAGTGTTCATTGATTAACCGAACAATACATAATGCATAAATTATGCTTGACCGTTTTAGTCCAACTCCCTATAGTAGCGCCCCGTTGCCCACCTAAGGTGAGCAGCAAAACAATATGGTGAGGTGTCCGAGTGGCTGAAGGAGCACGCCTGGAAAGTGTGTATACGGCAACGTATCCGGGGTTCGAATCCCCGCCTCACCGCCATATTTTAAGAAGAGCTCGTACGCAAGTACGGGCTTTTTTTTCGCATATTGCACGC